>CAIKJM010000107.1 GCA_903827735.1 uncultured Rhodanobacter sp.
CGCGTGCTCGAACACGTTGGCGGTGATCAGCAACTCGTCCGGCTTGTGCCGCTCGATAAAGGCCTCGAGGCCCGCTTCCACCGTGTCGGCGTCGCCAATGACCGCGCAGGCCAGCGCGTGGTCGACGCCGTGGCGCTCCATCGGCGAGGCATACGACTCGATGTTGTCGATCGGCGGTGGAATAAGACCGGGTTTGCCGCGACGCAGATTGATGAAGCTCTGCTGCTGGGTGGTGAACAGACGGCGCGCTTGCGCGTCGGTTTCGGCGGCCACCACGTTGACGCCGAGCATGGCGTAGGGCTGCTGCAGCCGCGCCGACGGGCGAAAGTCGCGGCGATACAGTCCCAGCGCTTCGTCCATCGCGTCGGGGGCGAAATGCGAGGCGAAGGCGAACGGCAGGCCAAGCCGCGCCGACAGCGTCGCGCTGAACAGGCTGGAACCCAGCAACCACACCGGCACGTCGAGCCCGGCGCCCGGTACGGCGCGCACCGGCTGGCCCGGCTTCACCGGCTCGAAGTAACCCAGCAGCTCCATCACGTCGTGCGGAAACGCATCGGCGCTGTCGAAATAGCGGCGCAGCGCCTTAGCTGTGGGTTGATCGGTACCCGGCGCGCGACCTAAACCAAGATCGATGCGCCCTGGATACAGCGACGCCAGCGTGCCGAACTGTTCGGCGACCTGCAGCGGGGCATGATTCGGCAACATGATGCCGCCCGAGCCCACCCGAATTTTTGAGGTGCCGCCCGCTACGTAGCCGATCAGCACGGCCGTGGCCGCGCTGGCGATACCTACCATATTGTGGTGTTCGGCCAGCCAGTAGCGGCGGTAGCCCAGGCGCTCGGCGTTCTGCGCCAGGTCCAGCGTGTTGCGGAAAGCCTGCGACGGGTCACTGCCTTCGGTGACGGGCGCCAGGTCGAGGATCGAAAAAGGAATCATGGGAGTTCTCGCAGTAGCCATAGCGCATGATTTGGGGACGGTTGCCGCGATTGGCAACGGCTTTAGCCCTGACAGTGGGATATCGGCAGCCACCGCGGCTAACCCCGCCTACAATGGACGCATCCTTTTGTACGGCATCTCCATGACTGAACCGGTTCGCCTCGCTAAACGCGTCGTTGCTCTTGCCCAATGCTCCCGGCGTGAGGCCGAGCAGTACATCGAGGGCGGCTGGGTGCGCGTCGATGGCGTGGTGGTGGAAACGCCGCAGTTCATGGTCGATGCGCAAACGGTGGAACTGGACCCCGGCGCTCAGCTAATCGCCACCGAACCGGCCACCCTCGTGCTGCACAAGCCGGCCGGTTACGACGCCGGCAACGGTCCGAATCCGGCCAGCGCGCTGGTCGTGCCGGACACGCGATCCGCCGACGATGCCTCAGGCGTGCGCCCGCTGAAGCGTCACCTGCAGCGGCTGACCTCGCTGCTGCCGTTGCCGACCAACGCGACTGGCCTGATGATTTTCACTCAGGACTGGCGGGTGACGCGCAAGCTCACCGAAGACGTCGATCGGGTCGAGCAAGAGTTTGTGGTGGACGTGAGCGGCGACATCATCGAGAACGGGCTGGCCCTGCTCAATCACGGCCTGCGTTTCAACAATTACGCCATGCCGCCGATCAAGGTCAGCTGGCAGAGCGAGCAGCGGCTGCGGTTTGCGTTCAAGGTGCTGCAGCCGACCCAGATCGAGCCGATGTGCCACGCGGTCGGGCTGCAGGTGCTAGCGATGAAGCGCCTGCGCGTCGGCCGCATTTCGCTGGCCAAATTGCCGCCCGGCCAGTGGCGATATCTGGCGCCGCACGAGCGTATCTAGCGTAGACTTTCCGCACGCTGCAACGACGCTTTCGGACACCGAAACGCGTGCAGCGATGTCAGCAGTGCCGACCGTCCCACCACCACACCGCGGAGAGCAGCATGAGCAAGGGTCTGGATTCGAAAAAGAGCGACAAGAAAAAACCGGAAAAAACCATGAAGGAAAAGAAGCTGGCCAAGCAGGAAAAGAAGAAGAACGCCAAGTAATTGTTCCCGCTTCCTGACGGTGGCTGCAGCGGTCCGCTTAAACTGCTGCAGCCACCCGGCTTACACGCGTCACGCGCAAGCCTTGGTACGACGCGTCTCTGTCGTTACCGTCTTTCGACTCAGTACTCGCCCATGTAATCGCGCTTGCCGATCTCCAGGCCGTTGTGGCGCAAGATCGCGTACGCCGTGGTCACGTGGAAGAAAAATTGCGGCAGACCATAGCTCAGTAGATAGTTCTGCCCGCTGAAATGACGCTCTTTCGGCGTACCCAGGAGGGTGACGACTTCGCGTTTGGCCGAGTCCTCGAACGAGGCTGGGCTCAGGCCATCGATAAAGCCAATCGTTTTTTCAATCAGGGCGTGCAGCCCGTCGAACGTCGGTTCGCCCTCTTCCATCTTCGGAACCTCGACACCGGCCAGACGGGCCGAAACGCCACGCGCGAAATCGCAGGCGATCTGCACCTGCTTGGCCAGCGGAAACATGTCGGGGAACAGCCGCGCCTGGGTCAGCGCCACCGGCTCGATGCTCCTGGCCACCGCATGCTTGTGGGCTTTGGCGAGAATGGCGTCGAGCCCGCCGAGCATCTGGCGGAAGACGGGGACCGAACTGGTGTGCATGGCGTGCGACATGGAAAATCCTGAGATGCGGCGAAAGAGGTCGGCGCAGTGTAGTTCAGTGATACCCGCACCGCTGGCGCCTTCTACAGATTTTCCGCGTGCCGCGCATGCCACGCGGCGAGCGCCACCCGATAACGCTCGAGCGCCAACTCATAGGTATCGAACACGCAGGGCACGCAGCCTTCGCCGCAGCAGTCCGCGGCATCCGGTTCGATCGGGCGCGTCGGCGGCGGATCGGCTGGTTTGGCCGCATGACTCGATGGTCGGTCAGTTTTCTGCATGAGTTGTCACAACGACCTTTTCTATCAGCGGCGCATCCGTGTGCCGGAGGCGGCGGCCGCGCTCGGCAGCGACAACGACGACATTATCCGGACTAGGTGTAGGCAAAGCCGGTAGCGGCTGCAAAGATAGCCGATCGTATCCAGCGGAACGATGCTCATGCCGATTGGCAGCAAACCAAAACGCAACGCGATTAGCCCAAGGCTGATCGTGACCCTAGTACTGCTTCTGTCTGGCTGCCGCAGCCTGCCTGTGCACGCGCTCGATGCCCCGGCGGCGCACTATCGCGTCGTGGGCTACGACGTCGACAAGGCCGGCGCGGATCAGGTCGACGTCGGCAAGATCGACACGCTTATCTTTGCCTTCGCCCGAGTCGCGAATGACGAGGTCGCGCTCGATCCAAATGCGTCAACAAAACTGCATCAGCTGACGGCCTTGAAGGCGAAGCACCCGGCATTAAAGGTGGTGCTGTCGGTCGGAGGCTGGGGCGCGGGCGGCTTCTCCGAAGCGGCGAGCACACCGGCCAGCCGCCGGCGCTTCGCCGACAGTGCAACGAAGCTGCTGGTCAACAACGATGCCGACGGCCTCGACGTCGACTGGGAATACCCTGGCCACTCCGAATCGGGCATCCATTCGAGCCCGCAGGACCGCGCCGACCTCACCGTGCTGCTGCAAGGCGTCCGCGCGGCGCTGGATGCCGCAGGCCAAAGCCACGAACGCCATTACACGCTGAGCATGGCCGTCGCCGATGGGCCGTTCGTCGACGGCATCGATATCGCCGCCATTGCGCCTTACCTCGACTGGTTCAATTTGATGACGTACGACTTCGTCAACTCGATGACGCCGACGACCGGACATCACAGCGGCCTGCATGCATCGGCGCTCGCACCTGCCGATGCGCGCACCACCGACCGCGCGGTAAAGCAGTTTCTCACTGCGGGCGTGCCGCCGAGCAAGCTGCTTATCGGCGCCGCTTTCTACGGCCGCGAATTCGATGACGTAAAGCCCGACCGCCACGGGCTTTACCAGGCCTATGGACATTACGGCAGCGAACATCCGTGGCCGCAGCTGCAGGCCGATTTCATCAATCGCCATGGCTTCGTGCGCTACTGGGATGCGCAGGCGCAAGCACCTTATCTGTGGAACGCCGCGACCCGCCAGTTCATCAGCTACGACGATCCTCAGTCCATCGCCGCCAAAGCTGCTTTCGTGAAAGCGCAGCATCTTGGCGGCATCATGTACTGGGAACAGAGCGAGGATCCGCAGAACGTCCTGCTGGACGCGATCTGGCGTGGCCTGCAGTGATCGAGCGGCTTAGTGGGCCGGCTTGCGGAAGCGGTAGATGAACTGATCGGTGTGGCCGCGTATCGCCTTGTCGAACACCTTCAGCGTGTGGTTGTCCGCGGGATTACGCAGCGCGTCGCTCTCGCCGTCAAACACAAAGCCCGCCGCCTCGATCTGCTGCTTGACGATGGCCGGATCGATGCGGTGCAGCGTATCGGTATCCTGCATGCCCGAACCGGTCGGCGCCACGTGGTCGATCACCACGAACAGGCCGCCCGGCTTCAGCGCATCGAACACCTGCTTGTTGAGCACCGCCGGATCGACCTTGCCCATGAACTTGTCCGGATAATCGTGATAGTTCTGCGAGGTGAATACGAGATCGACCGGTGCCGGTGAGCTCAGCTGGTTGGCCGGCTGCTGCAGCACGCTGACGTTGGCATAGTGCGGGTCGGCGGCAAACTTTTTCACCGCGGCCAGATCCTCGGCATCTTCCTTGACGTACTCGTTCGGCCAGATCGTATACACGTGCCCGCGCGGGCCGACGATGGCACTGAACACGCGGGTGAAATAGCCGCCGCCCGGGATCAGCTCCAGCACGCTCTGCCCCGGCTGGACATGCGCGAATTCCATGATCGAACTGACCTTGCGACGCGCATCGTTGGCCTTGTCGGCATCGCGCGCAGGGTCACCGACACCTTTGGCCACTGTGGCATAGATGGCTCCGGTATGAGCACCGGACGTCTGCGCCAGCGCGGCGCTCGGCAAGACAACGGCTATCAGGAGAGCTAGAAGGGTTGAGCGCATAAGTAATCCCGCAATCAGCAAAGGTCCCGTCATTGTGCCCCCAAAGAGATTGGCCCGCACAAGCGCAACCGGAAAAACCGCTCGTTTCGAATTCGAAGCTGTCTGTTCCAGCACTGGAATCATCGGCAGTTCATCAGTGATCTCATGGCGTGCCATTGATGGCAATTGCTTATTGCCGAAAAGCGATATTCAATGGCATAGCGATCTCAATATTCGACCGACAGCATTTTCAGGCGATATCGGCTGTCGCTTGCGAGTAAGAAAGTGCAGTACCTGAAGCGCTTATAGGGGAACGGAATGATGCGGTCATGGCCGAACAAAATGCTTATACCCGTGTTTTTACTAGGGTGGCTATCGACAGCCGCGTCGGCGCAGTCGCCGTCAGAGTGGCGAACGCAACAGCTTGATGCGTCGCTTAAGTCCGAGCGAATCATGAAAGAGGCGAATCAGCATAAGGGATTGCTGGCTCAGTATCAGGTGATGCGCTACGCGTATGCGGCCAACAAGAGTGCCGCATTTAGACTGATCTTTGGTCAATACCTAAGTTGGTACCAGACATTCATTGGCGACTATCCCGATGCAGCGGCGAGCTTTTCCATCCGACAACCGGGCGATCCAGACGATCACCGTTCTCCGATTGCCGATAACAACTACGCATGGCGACCCGCACTGGATGCGATTCCTGATTTGGCCAAAGGCTATCACCTAATTTTTTTGAACGAGGCTCACAATATTCCGCTGACGCGCACGTTGACCGTGCAGTTGCTTCCTGGATTGCGCAAGGCAGGATTCACTTATCTCGCTATTGAAACGCTCTACCCGACGGATACGCAGCTGCAGTCGCGTGGCTATCCCATAGCAGAAAGTGGTTTTTATACGCAGGAGCCAATCAGTGCTGAACTGGTGCGCACTGCTCTAAAGCTTGGCTTCAAACTTGTTCCTTACGAAGCGATGTCCGACGCGACGGGCGACGCTCGCGAGGCCGAACAAGCTCGCAACATTTATAAGGCCGTTTTCAAAGTAGATCCCACCGCAAGGCTGGTGGTCGAGGCGGGTTATGCGCATATACAGACATCGGGCGAATTTCTACGAGGCCAGACAATGGCCGAACATTTGCGCAAGCTTTCCGGTATTAATGGACTTGCCGTTGAGCAGACCATGATGATCCCCCATCCCTCGAGCGACGAAGACCATCCCTACTACACGGCAATCGTGCAGAAACTTCAGCCCAAGACGCCCATCGTCTTCGTCGACAAGTCAAACAAGCCATGGTCGCTTCGCA
>CAIKJM010000108.1 GCA_903827735.1 uncultured Rhodanobacter sp.
CGATCGCCAGCTCGTTGCGCGAGGCGTCGTGGCGACGTGGGGTGTAATCGCGCATTGGCGAGTATTCGCGGCCAGGCGGATATTCCGGACCGTTGTCGCCCATTACCGGCGTCACAATCTCGCCGACGCTGTTTGGGAAAAGCAGTTTCACATGATCGTCCGGCGATGCGCTGACGAAATCGACGAGCTCATCGCTGACGAAAATCACGCGCTGCATATGTGGCGTCAGTCGTTCGACGCGCTGTACCTGCAGCGTGCGAAATTTGACGGGGTGGCGCAGCATTTGGTGGGTATGAATACTCATCGGCAAAATCCCGTTGTTGAAGAGGAAAGGGTGCCGGCTGGGCTCGGGGGCATCCGTCGTTTTGGATGGAGCGTGGCGATGGCGAAACGTTTTAGTTGAGTGGCCTGGAGCGACGTCGATCAGGCGATGCGATAACCGAAGTGTTGGGCGAGGGATTGGAGTAACTCGAACGTCGTGCTTGCCGCTAGACGCGCGGTTTCCCTATTCGTCGCTGTATCCGGCACAGCGGCCGGTTCGACGAAGCCGAGTCGCTCCAGATCACGCAGGAAGCTTTGCACTTGCTGGGCCATCGCAAGCGCGTCGCCGCGTGATGCAGTCACGTCGGTCGCCCGATGCAATGTCGCTGGCCGCGCGGTCCAGAATGTCGGCGATGCGCTGCGCCTCCGCCTTGCTCCAGTCGCTGCCGCGCATCAGCAGAGCGTGCTTGAGCGCGTGCATCGCCTTACGGACAGCCATCGGCGCAGCCGCTTTGGCCGCCATGCGAGCGCTGTGTTCGGTGCGTGCGGTCACCGCGTCCACCGCGTCGCGGTTTTCCTCGAGATAGGTTCGACCAGCGGCGGTGATGGCGTAAAGCTTGCGGCCGCCCTGTTCGCTGGTGACCTCGGCGTAGCCCAGTTCCTCCAGCATGGTCAGCGTGGGGTAAATCGCGCCAGGGCTGGGCGAATAGTGGCCGTGGAACATGTCCTCGATGATGCGGATCAGCTCGTAGCCATGCCGCGGCTGCTGCTCGATCAGAGCCAGCAGCAGCAGCTTGAGGTCGCCGTGCCCGAACATACGTCCGCCGCCGCGCCGTCCGCCGCCGCGCATTTCGCTGAAACCCGCGAAGAAGTCGCCGCCACCGCGGCCACCGAAACCGCGGCCGGCGTGCCGCTGGTGCCGATCGCCCTCGTCACGCCCGGGGTCAAAGCCGAAGGCGTGATGCAGAGAGTCGTGCTGGTGATGGCGGGAATGAAGCGCGTTGAACAGTATGTGACGCATGCGCATAGCAGGCTCCGATATATCGTTAGATTGTATCTAAGATATATCGTAAGCGTATCTAAGACAAGCGCGACGAATCTTAATCCGCGGTCAGTCAATGCGAGGGTAGGGTCGGCCGTCCTTATGCGAGTAGTCATCCCGATCCGCTCGAAGGTCAATATCGCAATAGATGCAGACATCGCTGGCTGAGCGGCTGCCGACGTCAAGGCATATCGCCACGTCGCTGCCGCGGTTGACCATATGGTGGCCATTGGGACTATTCTTCGGAAAGGCTGCGCAGTCGCCAGCGCGCAGCAGCTGTTCACCGGCATCGGTAATCAGGGTCAGCTCGCCGGACAGCACGTAAACGAATTCGTCTTCCTCGCTATGCCAATGGCGATGGCTGGACCACGCGCCCGGCTGCAGCCTAGTCAGGTTGACGCCAAAGTCGGTCAAACCACCGGCACTCGCCAGCGCCTGGCGAGTGCGGCCAGCAATGGGTTCGGCAAACGGCATCGGATAGTCCGAACCGCTGCGTACTGGGATGACGGACAAATCCAGTTTGGGCATGAGCTGCTGTTCCGAAGGAGAAAGCTTTGAACGATGTATCGAGGAAATGACGCTGCTCTGGTGAGTCCGCTGCAGCGTCAGAGCATGCGCGCAATAAACACAATCGAGGCAGGTTTTCTCGTGCGGGGATGTATCGGTTCGCGCAGCTCTTCCAGATGCCATCCGTTCGCCGTAAAAAGACGAGTCCAGTTTTCCATCGTGCGGAAATACCACGGCGCCGGTCGGACGAAGTCCTTGCTGAAGCCCGCCCAGGATCCCGCTCGCCAGCCGTCGACATAGGGCTGATCACCACAGGCGATCAGCGGGTGCAGCGTCTGCACGACCAGGGTGCCGCGAGGATGCAGCATCGACTTCACTGCGGCGATCATGCCGTCCACAGATTCCTTGCCGATCAGCGAGAAATTGCATACGACGAGGTCGACCAGAACGTCGAGTGTCCCCGTGGCCAGCTCTTCATACGCTGCCACGCGAAACTCGCCACCGCCGGCTTGCTGTGCCCGCTCGATCAACCCAGGCACCACGTCAATGCCGATCACTGAAATGCCTCTGGATGACAGAGCGCGGGCCAGCCATCCCTCGCCGCAGCCGACGTCCAGCACCAAATTAGGCATGCGCGATACGATGGCATCGACAACGGCACGGTCGGTGATTAGACGACGGCTCTCGATATCGCCATTGCGCACCGCCTTCGTCCAGGGTGCGGCGTTGGCTTGCCATGCCGCGATGATTTCCGCATCGCTCAAGAGTGGATGATTCATGCGGCCTTCTGGCTGTCATACCGGGAGTAGAGCCTGCACGATAGTTCCACACCCTCGCCGACGTGTCACCACGACTCCGCGTCGACGCGCGAGCCCTGCAATTAACAACAGCGAGCCGTAACCGGCGCATCGGTTTACGGCTGCGCTTCCTGCGTGACGGTTTCCCACTCGTGCAGGCAGATACGGCATTGGTTGTAATGACGCACGGTAGCGGTACCCCCGCGACCGGCGTCGGCGCTGGCCAAATGGCCCGATATGGCGCGTGAGCGTAGACCCAGCCTGCGGCGCGTGGCGAGCTCCGATGCGTCGTTGGCGAGCTGGCGACGGTCGATCTCGATCCGGGCAAACCAGTGATGGCAGTTGGGACACTTGCCGCAGACATTAGTAAGCGTTTGCCACAGAACAATCGACGCCAACAGTACGCCCCCCACTAACCACATGCTGTTCCATTGCGGCGGCTGGCTGCTCGCCGGCGCGGGGCCGGCGGCGCGCTCCAGTTGTTCACTGGCGCTGGCTGTCGAAGGCGAGGCCGAGGCGGCGGGCGCTGGGCTCAGCAATGCCGGCGCGTGCCTCAGAAAGAGGTGCTTGATCGGCTCGGCGGCGATCGGCGTTGCCGCAGGTTTTGCGACCACCGGCAACTTGGCCAGATAAGCGTTGCGCTCGCGGTACGCTGTGGTCAGACACGCTACGTTGCCGTTACAGCGGTCGCGCACTCGCGTCCATTCCACCTGACTCTGCTTTACGCCCAGGCCGTCGGCAACGAGCCGATAGCGCGTGTCCATGCTGGCGGCAAGCGCTCGCAAGGGTTCCGACGCGCATACGGCGCGTTCGGAATGGTTCAACGCGGCGCTTGCGCAGTCGATCGACTGCGCCGAAGTTAAGCCGGAAATTCCCCAAAGAACCAGTCCCACAAACGCAAGTCGCCCAAACGCCATAGTCCACCTCAATGGTCGGCTCTGGCGCATCCCCATGTCATCAGGCCGATGGCAGAATCTACCGGCTTTTCGACTCGCGTGGTGGAAATCGGCGTGCAAACAAGTCGAGCCTGCTGCCGGTCGCACATTTTCCCGCGACGTGCGACGGTCGGCATTGGCAATGAACGTGCCGCTGTCATCGTTTTGCCATCTTAAGCCGCGATGGTCTCGCGCGGCCGCTACTCGGACGGCCGGACTGGTCAACAAAGAGAGCTCGGTGCAGCGATCCGAAAATGATGGCATCGTTGCGGTTCTGCTCTTGGCTCATTTTAAGGTTTTATGTCGACCACCCACCGCATCCTCAAACTGTCTCGCACGGTTCACCTCTACCTGGGCGTATTCATGGTGCCCGCGCTGCTGTTCTTTGCCATTACCGGTGGGCTGCAGACTTTCAGCCTGCATGAAACTACCCGCGGCAGCAGCTACACGCCGCCGGCGTGGCTAGCCACGCTAGCCTTGCTGCACAAAAAACAGACAACGGTTGCGCCGCCGCGCCGCGCGCGTCCGCCGGAAGCAGCGACGCCGAGCGGTGTGTCGGCGGCAGTAGCTGGGAGCGCGCTGCCCTCCGATAGCGCAGCGCTGCCATCGAGCGGTCCCAGCGATCGCGACAGCGGGCCCCGGAAGAAAAACCTGCTGCCGATGAAAATTTTCTTTGCGCTGGTGTCGATCAGCCTATGCCTGTCGACGCTCACCGGCCTATATATGGCTTATCGCTATAGCCGCAGGCCGCTGCTGGTAAGCGGCATTTTGCTCGCTGGCGTGGTGGTGCCTTCACTGCTTCTGCTGTTTTGACATCAGCGATAGCCTGGGCAGGTGACACCGTCATTCAGGTCATCGCTGTAGGTTGTTCGAAAGGTAGCGGCACTGCGCCGGTGCCTTCGACCGCTGCTCGTGCTGTCGCCACCTGGTCCGCTTCGGCATCGACAACGACTAGGATATGTCCAGCCTTGATCTGTTCTTCGAAGGCACGGCTCACGGCATCGGGTACGTCGAAACCCACCAGGGCGCCGGTCCATGCCCCCATCGCCGCACCGGCGACGGTCATGGCACCGACGCCGGCCAACGTCAGGCCGAGCGGTGGAACTGCAACGGCAATCAGGCCCAGCAGCAAGCCGGTGCCGCCGCCCAGGCCGATGCCGCGAACCGCGGCGGGGTTGGAGTCGTTGTGATCGACGAGCCGATGATCGGCAATCTTGTCCAGTTCGATGTCCTCACGCGCGATCAGCGAGAGATCCTTGTCATCCACGCCGACCTTGCGGGCGGCATGCATGGCCGATTTTGCCGCCGGCAGATCGGGCGTGCTGAACACGCAACGGGTTTTCATAAGCGTCACTCCGGTTTTGCGCGTCGTACTGACCGCTGCGGGAAGGGTCACGCGGCGATAGCGGCGCGCGACATAGGGCCACTGCAACAGCATCCATGTCATTGGCGCGTGCGGAACCCGTGATGATGCAATGCGACGTTTATCGTGTCGGCGGCAACGCGGTGATTAAAGGCTCGCGTCAACCGCCGCTCAGTTCGATCAGTCTGACGAGCTCGCGCTCGATGTCGAAGACGTGCGGGTCGTCCGCATCCATCCGCCGTAGCGCATCGGCCAGCTGCAGCAGGTAATCGCGATTCGGGCCGCTGGGGCCGGTAGAGCGGGCAATATGTTCTGCGATATCGCGCTCGGAGGCCGCGCCCAGAAAAGCGGCGTTTTCTTCGGTGGCGATATAGACCAGTCCTTCGAGTTCACGCCCGTCGTCGAGGCTAAGCGTGGTGACAAAACGCAGATAGCCGTTCTTTTCGCGCACGTCCAGATGATCGAGCGCATCGGGTGTGATGAGGTACGCCATGCCGACGCAGACAGCGTCATTCTGCGGTATCAGCGTGACCACGCGGCCAGGCGCATCGGGCGTTCCGCGGTGATCGTGCGAGCCCTGCCAGAATCGGCGCACCCAGTGGCGGATGAATGCGCGGCGTCGTTCGAGATAGGCGAAGTCGGCCTTGTATATCAGCGAGCCATAGCCGAACAGCCATACCGCGTCGTGACCGTCGAAGTGGTTCATTTGCTGGTTGATGGCGACGGTATTGAGGGCCACGTTCGGACTCGTTAGGTAATGGCTCGATTATGCCGACGCCCACCCGCGCACGCACGCGATGGCCTAGTGAAAAAAGGCCGGTCCAGGCGGACCGGCCTTCTGCACTGGTAGCGATTGACGAGCGGTTTACCGTGGCGATCAATCCAGCGCGGGATAGTCGGTGTAGCCGTGCGCGTCGCCGCCGTAGAAGGTGTTCTGGTCCGGCTTGTTCAGCGGCGCGTCTTCGCGCAGGCGCCGCGGCAGGTCGGGGTTGGCCAGAAACTTGACGCCGAACGCCACCATGTCGGCTTGGCCGCTGGCCACATCGTCGATCGCCATCTTACGGTCGTAGCCGTTGTTGAGAATCCACACGCCCTTGTACGGCTTGCGCATGGCGGCATAGTCGAACGGCTGCGGGTTGCGGTCGCCACCGGTTTCACCGTGGATGATGTGGATATAGGCAAGGTCCAGCGGTGCCAGGCGCTCGACTGCGCGGTTGAACAGCGCCTGCGGATCGCTGTCGGACACATCGCCAAAGGAGGTAAGTGGCGATAGGCGAACGCCGGTGCGGCCGGCGCCCACTTCCTTGGCCACCGCTTCGCACACTTCAAACAGCAGCCGCGTGCGGTTTTCGATGCTGCCGCCGTACGCGTCGGTGCGATGGTTGCTCTTGTCGCGCAGAAACTGGTCGATCAGATAGCCGTTGGCAGCGTGCACTTCCACACCGTCAAAACCGGCCTCAATCGCATTGGCGGCCGCCTTTCGATAGCTCTCGATCAGCGCCGGCATTTCACTCAGCTCCAGCGCACGCGGCATCGATACGTCGACGAAACCCTCGGCGACAAAGGTCTTGGCCTTGGCTTGAATGGCCGACGGCGCCACCGGCGCGGCACCGTTGGGCTGCAGCGAGGTATGCGAGATGCGTCCGACGTGCCACAGCTGCAGCACGATGCGGCCGCCCTTGTCATGCACGGCCTTGGTGACCAGCTTCCAGCCGGCGATCTGCTCGGGCGAATAAATGCCTGGCGTGGCGATATAGCCCTGGCCTTCGGGAGAGATCTGCGTGGCCTCGGCAATGATGAAGCCCGCGCTTGCGCGTTGCGCGTAGTAGGTCGCGTTGAGCTCGGTCGGCACGTTGCCCTTGCTGGCGCGGTTGCGTGTCAGCGGTGACATCACAATGCGGTTGGGTGCTTCGATATTACCGACGCGAATCGGCTGAAACAGCACGTCGACGGTCGCGTCATTGGAAGCGGTATGAGCGTTCATGGAATCTCCA
>CAIKJM010000109.1 GCA_903827735.1 uncultured Rhodanobacter sp.
CCCTCGGCGACGCGATCGGCCACCTGGTCGAGCAGTTCCGCGCTGCGCGGATGCAGCGCGCCGGTTTCCTTGTGCAGGAAAAGCGCCATCGGCACGCCCCACTGGCGCTGACGCGACAGCGTCCAGTCCGGGCGCTCGGCAATCATTTTCTGCAGACGCTGCTTGCCCCAGGCCGGGAAAAACTGGGTTTGCTCGATGCCAGCCAGCGCGGTTTCTCGCAGGGTCTTGCCGCCGTCGTTCGGCACGATATCCATGCCGGCAAACCACTGCGAGGTGGCACGGTAGATGATCGGCGTCTTGTGTCGCCAGCAGTGCATGTAGCTGTGCGTGTACTTGTGCTGATGCAGCAGCGAGCCGGCCTGCTCCAGCACTTCGACGATCTGCGGATTGGCCTTCCACAAAAACTGCCCGCCGAACAGCGGCAGCGACGAGGCGTAAACACCGTTGCCCATCACCGGGCTGATGATGTCGTCATCCGCCATGCCGTGGGCCTTGCAGGAAATGAAATCCTCCACGCCGTAAGCCGGCGCCGAATGCACCACACCGGTGCCGGCATCGAGCGTCACGTAATCGGCGAAGTACACCGGCGCGGTGCGCGAGTAGCCCGGGTCCACCGCGTACAGCGGATGACGAAAACGCAGATCGGCCAGCGCCTGCCCCAGCACGGAGGCGACGATTTGGCCGTCCAAACCGTAGGTCTTCAAACACTCTTCGACGCGTTCGGTGGCGAGGATCAACAGGCCGCGCGACGTATCGACCAGGCTGTAGCTGAATTCTGGATGCAGGTTCAGCGCCTGATTGGACGGGATGGTCCAGGGCGTGGTGGTCCAGATCACGATCTGGCCGGTAGGCTTGGGCAGCGCGTCGAGACCGAACGCCTTGGCCACGGCAGACGGATCGTCGAACGCGAAACCCACGTCGATCGCGATATCGGTCTTGTCCTCGTATTCCACCTCGGCCTCGGCCAGCGCGGAACCGCAGTCGAAGCACCAGTTGACCGGCTTCAGGCCGCGGTAGATGTAGCCCTTGCGCAACATCTCGGCGAGCGCGCGTATCTCCCCGGCCTCGTTGCCGTGATCCATCGTCAGGTAGGGGCGATCCCACTCACCGAGCACGCCGAGACGCTTGAAGTCGGCCTTCTGTTTGTCGATCTGCGCGGTCGCGTAGGCACGCGCCTTGGCCTGCACTTCGGCCGG
Source organism: uncultured Rhodanobacter sp. (assembly GCA_903827735.1). Taxonomy (GTDB): domain Bacteria; phylum Pseudomonadota; class Gammaproteobacteria; order Xanthomonadales; family Rhodanobacteraceae; genus Rhodanobacter. Next base: position 1,197 of record CAIKJM010000109.1, read on the forward strand.
TGGCAGGCCTTTGCCGAACTGCTTCTCGATCTGAATTTCGATCGGCATACCGTGGCAATCCCAACCCGGCACATACGGCGCATGAAAGCCGGCCAGCAGCTTGGACTTCACCACAATGTCCTTGAGAATCTTGTTGATTGCATGACCGATATGGATCACGCCGTTGGCGTACGGCGGGCCATCGTGCAGCACGAACATTGGACGACCGGCGGTGACCTTTTGAATCTGCGCATAGCGATCCACCTTCTCCCACTCGGCCAGCCAGCCGGGCTCGCGCTTAGGCAGATCGCCGCGCATCGGGAAATCCGTCTGCGGCAGGTTGATGGTGCTTTTGTAGTCGTGGGTCATTGCTTCGCAGTCGTCAGGGTTGCGGTGGGTGCCGCTCGCGGTCAGTTATGTATGGTTGGTGTGCAACGTCGCCCCATCGGAGAAGACGCGTTCAACCGGCAAAGGGTAGCGGATCAGTCAGCGTGATGTGCTGGCGCCAGGAACGGATTGCAAATCTGCAAGCGGCCATCCATCACTAGACCATGCTGCATGTCTTCTGAATACAGGCGGCTGCAGCCGGCTAGCAGGGCCGATGATGCAATCATTGCGTCGTAAACCGACAGCCCGTAGCGCTCTGCCAATCGCCGGCCGGTGTCATGGGTCTGTGTCGTCAGGGACTCCACTGAACAGACGGCGCGCAGTCCGGCGAGCATCTCGTTGGTTTCATCCCACGTCATGCCTAATTTACGGCGCGTCACGCTGGTTACTTCATTCAGCACCTGCACGCTGATCAGTCCGCCGTCGGCGATAACCTCCTCGGCGCGGTCCGCTTTCACCACGTCGGCCGATAGCAGATAGAGCACGACGTTGCTGTCGATGAAAGCCTTGTCTTCACTCATGGATCGCATCGCGATCGAACACGAAATCGGCCGGCAGCCGACCACGGAATTTGCGCAACCGCTGCAGCAGCTCGTGCTTGCCAGGCGTCTTTTTCACCTCAAAAGCGCGCGCGCCGGCCACATGGATTTCGACATCGTCGCCGTCCTTAAGCCTCAGCGCTTCGACCACCACCGCAGGCAGCCGGATGGCCAGACTGTTACCCCACTTGGACACTTGCATGGCAAACCCTCGTATGGATATACGTCAACTATTGTATATCTTGCCAAAAAGTGCAGCAAACGCCTGGTATGGCGTCTCTTGGCATGTCATGCCTCGGCCAGTCGCGGATTCATGCCCAGCAGCTCGCGCGCCATGCGGGCGTCGTGATCCATCTGCGCTTTCAGAGGCTCGAGTCCGTCGAATTTCATCTCGTCGCGCAGCTTGCCGACAAACTCCACCGACATGCGCTGGCCATAGAGATCGCCGTCGAAGTCGAACAGATGCACTTCCAGCAACGGCTCGCTGACCTCGTTCACGGTCGGGCGCACGCCAAGGCTGGCGACGCCGGGCCAGCTGCATTCGCCCTCACCCAGACCCACGCGCACGGCGAAGATGCCGTGCACCGGACTCACGCGCTGCTGCAAATGGATATTCGCCGTGGGATAACCCAGCGTGCGGCCGAGCTGGTTGCCGTATTCCACCTTGCCGTCGATCACGAACGGCCGACCTAGCAGCGGCTCGGCGCCGGCAAACTCGCCCGCCGCCAGCAGCATGCGCACGCGGCTGGCCGACACGCGTGCACCGTCGAGCTGCACCGCCGGCATCATGCAGGCCGAGAATCCCAGCTGCTCGCCAAGACTCGCCAACAAGGCCACATCACCCTCACGCTTGTGGCCGAAGCGGAAATCGTTGCCGACCCACACCTCACGCGCCGCCAGACGATCCACGATAACCTGGCGCACGAAATCTTCCGCCGACATCGCCGCCAGTTCCGCGTTGAATCGCAGTAGCAGCGTGTCGGACATGCCCGCAGCCGCGAAACCGCGCAGTTTTTCCCGCACGCTCGACAACCGCGCCAGTGGCTCTGAGGAAAAATACGCGCGCGGCAGCGGCTCGAAGCTCACCACAATCGGCTTGCCACCCAGCGCCTTGGCTCGTTCACGCACCTGCAGCAGTAGCGCCTGATGGCCGCGATGAATGCCGTCGAAGGCACCTATCGCGATCACGCTGCCGTCTGGCGCCAGGCAAGGCCCCGCCACATTCCTGGAAAGTTTCATCATCCCCTGAGTATAACGGCTGCAAGAGCGTGGCTCGACGAGTTCAGGCCATCCTCATCGCCAACTCAGGCGCCCCGCAACTCGCGCATCCGGAAACCACCCAGGATCATCGCCATAATATAAGTCGCTCCGCCGATAGCCACCAAAACTGCCAGGTGCCAGACGCGCGTCAATACCGGCGCGTGGGTCCAGTCAGGCCATAACAGCCGACCGAGCATCAGAACCACCGCCATCGCCGCGCACGAAACGACCAGACGCAGCCAGTGCTTTAGCCAGCCCGGCTGGTGATGATAGACATTGGCTTTTTTCAACCAGCGCCACAGCAGGGCAAACTGAAAGTAGCTCGATACCACGCTCGCAATGCAGATGGCGATATGCAGCCCGGGCACATGGGCAATGCCAGCAAGCCAGCTGACCTGACGGAGCGCTGGCGTCGCCCACTGCTGGTACAACAGCGCCACGAACGCAGCGTTAAAGAGCATATTGGTCACCAACGTCAGGAGCGCCGCCTTCATCGGGGTGCGGGTGTCCTGGCGAGCATAAAAGGCAGGCAGCAAGATCTTGACCAGCGCAAAGGCCGGCAGACCACAGCTGAGCGCACTGATCGAGAGCGTGGACATCCGGGCATCGAAGGCCGTGAACCGGCCATGCTCGAACAGCGTTGCCACGATGGGTTCGCTCAGGAAAAGCAGCGCCAGCATGGCCGGCACAGAAATCACCAGCGTGATGCGCAGCCCCCAATCGAGCAGCTTCGAAAAGCCGTCGACGTCCCTGGCAAAGTGATGCCGCGCCAGCGCGGGCAAAGTCACGGTACCCAGCGCCACGCCAAAGACGCCCAGCGGCAATTCCAAAAAGCGTGTCGACAGTGAAAACCAGCTCTGCGAACCGGTGATCAGCAGCGAAATGACGATCGTATCCAACAGCAGATTCACCTGCGACACGGACGAACTCAGCAGCGTCGGCACCATCAGCTGCGATATTCGACGCACTTGCGAATCACGCCAACCCCAGCGCGGCCAGGAAAGCAAACCTAGGCGGCGCATCGATGGAAGCAGAAAGGCCAGTTGCAGGATGCCTGCGATCAGCACTGCCCAGCCCATCGCCATGATCGGCGTTTGCAGGCGCGGCGCTAGCCACAACGCGCCAGCGATCATGCACAGGTTGAGAATGACCGGCGCCAGGGCGGGCAGCGCGAAACGGTTGAAGCTGTTCAAGACGCCGGCGACCAGCGCCGTCATCGAGACAAAAAAGAGGAAAGGAAACGTCAGCCGCAGCAGGTCGATCGTAAGATCGAATTTATGCGGCTCATCCAGCGCCCCCGGTTCGAACAACGTTGCCACTTGCGGGGCAAAAATCAGGCCCAGCGCCGTGATTACCAGCAGCACGCCGCCCAGGGTGCCGGATACGCGCGACACCAACCGCTTCAGATCCTCGGGCGAACCGCCCTGCTTCGCGGCAATGAAGACCGGCACAAAAGCCGTCGAAAACGAGCCCTCGGCAAAAAGCCGGCGCATCAGGTTGGGGATACGAAATGCCACCCAAAAGGCATCTGTCGCGGCATTGGCGCCAAAGACCGAGCTGATGGCCATGTCCCTTAGCAGACCGAACACGCGCGAAACCATCGTCATGCTGCTGAACGAGAGCAGCCCACGGAACATGCTGGGGGACTTCATGCGTCTGCTGTTACCTTCTGAATCGGCGGGTTGAGATGCCTGCGTTTGCCGGACATCAACGCATAGTTTGACAGCCGCCAGGGGCGGGACAACAGTCGGAATGTGGCAGAATGCGGACACGCCGCCCAATAGCCGCGGAAGCCGCCCGTTGTTTTTGCACGCGCCACCGCCTAAACGATTGACGCAGCGGCAAATCGACCGCATAATTGGCGTCTTTTTCCACACCTCTACACAGATTCCGGAGTTCTACCTTGGCCAACATCACGTCCGCTAAGAAGCGCGCGCGCCAGTCCGAGCAGCGCCGTTTGCGCAATATCAGCGCACGTTCCATGGTCCGCACCGCCCTGAAAAAGGTCGTCAAGGCCATTGAGGCCAAGGACAAGGCAGGCGCGATCGCCGCGTTCACCGTCGCCCAGCCGGTGATGGATCGTTACGCCGCCCGCGGCCTGATCCACAAGAACAAGGCTGCTCGCCACAAGAGCCGCCTCAACGCGAAGATCCGCGAACTGGCGTAAGCCAAACGCGCGACTTGTGTTGTTAAGAAGCCGGCGCAAGCCGGCTTTTTTGTAACCAAAATTTGAATGCCTGCAGCGACCCGTTTAGCCGCATTGACGGCTGACCTACTTTGCGCGCGGCCGAAACTCCAGCGGCATCGCTTCCGTTTTTACCGCAGCTGGCGGCTTTGTTCCGCAGGCGCCGCAGGTGCTGCACCCATCGCTGCAGTCGCCAGTAGCCTGCTTGGGCTGCAGTCGCCTGCCGAGACTCCGCAGCCAGCTGGCGCGACCCGGCTGGCTCAGACTGATAGATGCTGCAGCCAGCCAGCGATTGCTGACCTTGGGCGCCAGCTTGCGGATCACCACCAGCACGCTGATGAGCAAGACCACGCCGATCACCGCGTACTGCAAGAGCAGGCTCATGCCGACAGGGTTGGCGCTCATGCGAAAAGCCTCGCAATCTGGTACGTCAGCAGAGACGCCACATAGGCCACGACAAACATGTAGCCAAAGGAAATCCCCACGTTGCGCCACGAGTGGGTCTCGCGGCGGATCACCGCCAGCGTCGACATGCACTGCGGCGCAAAGGCAAACCACACCATCAGCGACAGCGCGCTGGCGACGGAAAAATTGGCTGCCAGGGCGTGTGCCAATCCGACCGTATTGGAATCACCGCCGACGGCATATACCGTCGCCAGCGCGGCCACCGCCGTCTCGCGCGCAGCGAAGGCCGGAATTAGCGACAGGCTGATCTGCCAGTTGAATCCCAGCGGCGCAAAAATGTATTGCAGGTAGTGGCCCATATAACCGGCGATGCTGTAGTCGATGGCCGGCCCGGTAGCGCCCGCCGGGGGCCCCGGAAAGGTCGATATCGCCCACATGATGATGGTCAGCGCCAGGATCACGCCGGTCAGCCGTTTCAGGAAGATCGACGCGCGCTCCCACAGGCCGATGGCGATATCGCGCGGCTTGGGCATGCGGTACGACGGCAGTTCCATCAGCAGCGCATGCTCGCTCTTGTCGCGGTGGATGCGTTTGATCACCCAGCCCACCGCCATGGCGCCGAGAATGCCGGCCGCGTAGAGCGCAAACAGCACCAGCCCCTGCAGATTGAAGACGCCCAGCACGTGGTGCATCGGTATGAACGCCCCGATCAGCAGTGCGTACACCGGTAGCCGCGCCGAGCAGGTCATCAGCGGCGCCACCAGAATCGTGGCTAGGCGGTCGCGAGGATCCTGGATGCTGCGCGTGCCCATGATGCCGGGGATGGCGCAGGCGAAGCTCGACAGCAGCGGAATGAACGAGCGCCCCGTCAGTCCCACCGACATCATCAAGCGATCGAGCAGAAATGCTGCACGCGGCAGATAGCCGGACTCCTCCAGCAGCAGGATGAAGAAGAACAGCACCAGGATTTCCGGCAGAAAGCCGATCACCGTACCGATACCGCCGAACAGGCCGTCGACGACCAGGCTCTTGATGGGGCCGACCGGTAGGCTGGCCGCCGCGTGATCGCCGAGCCAGCCGAAGCCGTCGCCGATCAGATCCGTCATCGGCTTGCCCGCGGCATAAACGGCCTGAAATACCAGAAACATCACCACGCCGAGAATCAGCAGGCCGAATACCGGGTGCAGCGCCCAGCGATCGAGCGCGTCGTCGAGCTCCGCCGTCTGCCGCGGCATGGACACCGTCGCCGCGAGAAGTTCACGTACCTGCACGTGCAGGTTGGCGCGGCTGGGGCCGTCGTCGATCGAAGCCGCCGCTGCAGCCGGCATTTCACCATCCACGCGCTCGACCAGCGCGGCGGCGCCGCCGCGCTTTACGGCCACCGTCTCCACGACTGGAATACCCAGCCGGCGCTGGAGTTCAGGCACATCGATGACGATGCCGCGGCGGCGCGCCGCATCCATCATGTTCAGGGCGAGCACCACGGGCCGGCCCAGGCG
>CAIKJM010000110.1 GCA_903827735.1 uncultured Rhodanobacter sp.
CCTCGGTCGGCACCGGATCGGCCTCGATGCCACCGGGATGCGGCTCATAAAACATCGGTTCGAGCAGATGCACCAGCGGCACGTCGAGAAAGTCCATCACCTCGCTCACGGCGAAGCGGCTTTCGGCCAGATCGAACGCCTGCGTAAAGGCGCTCATCAACGGATGCGCGCGCGCCAGCCCGACGTCCGCCAGATGCCAGGGAATATGCGTAGGGTCGCTTCGATACTGCGCCTGCTCGCCAAACACGGCGGCGAGGTAGGGCGCGTAGGCGCTGATGTCAGGTGCCATCACTACGATGTCGCGATGCTGCAGGTTCGGCTCGTCGGCCAGCGCGCGCAGCAGGGTGTTTTTCAGCACCTCCAGTTCGCGCAGCAGTGTGTGGCAGGCGTGTACGCGCAGGCTGGCGTCGTCGCGCGGGGCGGGCAGCACGTCTTCGGCGCGTTCGCCGTTGTCTATCGCCTTGCGAACCGCCTCACCGACCAGCTCCGGCTGCAGGCAGCGGATGCTGGACTGCAGCTGGGCGAGCAGGGAGGTGTCGCCGGGCAGCGGTTCGGCCTCGTCCAGCGCGTCGCGTTCGTCGATGGCGTCGCAGTCGTCCAGGGTCAGACAGAAATCCTGGGCGATGCGGCCCAGCGCGACCAGCAGCGGATGGCCAACCTCGAAATACAGCGCGTCGGGGTCGTCCTGCCGCTCCAACAGAAAGCGCTGCCGGCGCAGATAGACCCAGTGCTCGCGGCACGGATCGGGAAAATACAGATGCACCGTGCGATGCAGCGCGCAGGCCTGCAGCGCGGCGAGCACGTCGGGCGGCAGGTGGCTGATGCCGAACACATGCAGCGGCGTGCTGTCCTGGGCGCGCTCGGCCTGCAGCGCATCGAGCAAGGCGCTGCTGCGCTGGGCGCGATGCGGCCGGTTGATGGCGTGCTGTACCTGCCGCCACAGCGCCGCCTGCCAGTCGCGCGCGTGCTTGCCGGGGTGCTGCTCCCAGTCGAGAATCCAGTCGGGCCGGTAGGTGAGGTATTGCGTGTACACGCCAGCCAGGTATTCGGCGAGCTGAAAGCGGCGGCGTGCGGAATCATCGCCGGCCAGGTACGCGCTGACTTCGGCTGATCCCAGCATCGGCAACGCCATCAGCAGCCGCCAGCGCAGCACATCGCTGCGATACGCGCCGCCGATCAGCGCCTCGTCGCCCAAGGTGCGACGCGCCACGCGCTCGAACCACTGCCACGGCAAGATCATCTCGATGTTCGCCGCGATGCCGTGGCCGCCTCGGGGGCTGGGCCGATGCGCAAAGCGGCCCAGCAGCCAGCGCTTCAGGCCCGGATGCGCCACCACGACGGTTTGCGCGGTCAGTGGATTGGCCGGCCGTTCGGCCTCGAGCAGTGTTGCCAGGGTGTCGGCGAGCCGTTCGGTGCGGCTGCCGCGGTGCACGATCAAGCCGTTGGCGTTTGAATTCATCGGTAAAGACTAAGGTATCTCGGTCTCAATCGGCGATACGGGGCAACGGGGTTTGCCGTGTTCATGCGCCGGTGCGCCGGCCTCGTTCGGGGACGAGGTCGGAGAGCAATATTCACGATGCAGCCACTGACGTTCGGCGCACGATTCAGGCACGATGGGCCCATACGTGGTTTCGGGGTAGGCGATGTCGAGTCTGGAACAGGCACGTGGCGAACTGCGCGAGCGCTTTTATCAAAGCGTGGCGGAGACGCTCACGCTGTTGCATACCGCGCCCGGCTACGATCGCCGCCTGGCGATGGTCGAGATCACGCGCATTCTTTCGTCGATCATCGAGCTGCCGCTGGTGTGGATCGGGCGGCGTGAGCCCAATCGCTCCGATATCGACATGGTGGCTGCGGCGGGTCCCGAGGCTGATTACGCGTACGACCTTCGGCTCAGTACCGACGAAAACCATCCGGGCGGACGCGGTCCGCTCGCTCTGGCGTATCGACAGGGCGGTGCGCGCGTTACGTCCATCGACGATCCGGCTTTTGCGCCATGGCGCGAGGCCGCCAGGCGGCGATATTTCGGTTCGGTTATCACGGCGATATCCGGCACGCGCGACGGCGGCCAGATCAGTCTTTCGGCGTATTCGCGAAACGACGGGCTGGCGCTGAACGACGAGCTGCTGGACTGGGCGCAGCGCCTGGCCGAGGAGCTGGCGCGCTTCTGGGATCACCAGGCCCTGCTCGAACGCAATATGCGCATGAGCCGCTACCGCGATGCGCAGCGCACGATCCAGCGCGCGCTGCTGGATCAGCCCGATCCTGACGCAGTGTATCGAACCCTGGCGCATGCGCTGGTGGAGATCGCCGGCGCCGCCGCGGTGGATGTTTACGCAGCAGAAGAAGGGAAGGACACGCTGCAGCGCGTAGCCCTGGTCGGGCCGATGGCCGAAGCGATGCGCGCGCTGCCAATGCCCGATCGCTACAGCGAAGATCCCGATGCGCCATCGCGCACCCGCGTCTTCATGCATGGTCAGCCGGTGGTGCTGATTCGCCCTTCTGAGTATCCCGGCGCGTCCCAGCCCTGGCGCGACCCTCCGCTGTCGCAAACCGGTGCGGTTGGCTGCTGGCCGGTGTTGGCGGCCTCGGACGACCACGGTAGGCCCGTGCCGGTGGCGGTGATTGCGCTGGTCACCGTCGAGGCCGATGCGTTCGATGACGAAATGCGCCGTCTGCTGGACGAAATCGCCGAGGCCGCTGGCTTGGCCCTGCGTCAGCACAGCCAGCGTCGCTCGCTGTATCAGGAGCAGAAGCGGCAGACCTATCTGGCGCTGCACGACGCGCTCACCGGTTTGCCCAACCGCCGCGCGCTTGATCTACGGCTTGAAAAAGTGCTCGCCAAGGCGAAGCGTGAGGTCAATCTGGTAGCGCTGGGCCTGCTCGATATGGACGATTTGAAGCCGATCAACGACCGCTACGGCCACGCCATGGGCGATCGTATTCTGGTTGGCATTGCCGCGCGCCTGCGTCATGCCTTGCGCAGCGAGGATTACGTGGCGCGCCTGGGCGGTGACGAGTTCGTGCTGCTGTTCGACCAGATCGACGGCGAGGAGGATCTGGACGCCTTGCTCGATCGCGTGGGCGACGCGTTGCAGCAGCCCATGGTGATCGACGGCAACACCTTCCAACTGTCGGCCAGTCTCGGCATCGCGCTGTTTCCGTTGCATGCCGACGCGAATGGCGAGCAGCTGCTGCGGCGCGCGGACCAGGCGATGTACCAGGTCAAAGCGCAAAAGCGCGGACGCAGCCGCTGGTGGTCGTTGCCAACGTCACCCGATCGCGTCAGCGTATTGCCGGCTGAGCTCGATGCGCACGGCATAACGCCGTACGGCCCGGCGGCCGAGGACCTGCTGACGAGCGGTTTCAGCGCGGTGGAGGCAAGGCTGCCGCGTGTGATGGAGCACTTCTACGCCGAACTGCAGCTGCACGAAGGCATGGCCGCCATGCTCGGCGTACTGCCTGCCGAGGGTATGGCCGACTTCAAGCGGCGCGTGGCCGACCACGTGCGAATGCTGTTTCAGCCGGAACTGACGTGGGAAGCGCATCGCGCCAACGCCATGCGCGCCGGCCTGACCTATGCTGCTTGCGGCGCCGAGGAAGTGTGGCTGCTGGAGGTGATCGACCGGCTGCGTGAGGTGCTGGTTTCCACGTTGGGCGGCGGGGTGGAGCGGGACGCGCGGCCGCTGAGTATTGTGCTGCAGCGTCTCGGGCTGGAGCGCCAGTGGCAGTTGGAAAGCATGCGCACCCTGCAGCGCCGCCGCGTGGCCGTGCTGGCCAAGCTCAACGCGCTGGCTTGGTCGGCGGAAAGCTATCTGGATCTGATTGAGGGCGTAGTACACACGCTGGCCGCGCACGAGGAGGTGCTGGCCAGCGCGGTGGGGCGACCGGATGCGAACGGCAAGCTCACGTATGAGGCCGTGTGCGGTGACGTTTTCGCACGCTACCTGCAGGCGCTGGAAAATGGCGAAGTGGCGCCTATCTTGGTCAGTGCGGACCGCCCCGAAGGCAATGGTCCCAGCGGCCGCGCGTGGCGCACCGCTACCGTGCAACGCTGTCCGCATTACGCCACCGACCCCAGCATGACGAGCTGGCGCGATCTGGGTGTGACTATGGGCCTGGTTTCCAGCGTCGCCATTCCGCTATGTCCGTCACCGCGTTCCCCGGCGGCGGTGCTGACGATCTACGGTGCTTTTCCCGGCGGCTTTCAGAGCGAGGATCAGCAGGCCTTTGTCGAGCAGATCAAGACCGTGCTCGATCTAGCCCTGTCGCGTCTGGCGCCTCCCCGCCCCGGCGCCGAGCTGCTGCCGTTTTTCGTGCGCGAGCGCTGGCGCGGCTTGATCACCACCGACGCGATGCAGATGCACTATCAGCCGGTGGTGCGCTTGGCCGACGGCTACATTGCCGAGCTGGAGGCTCTGGCTCGACTGCGGGATGCCGACGGCGAGCTGCTGCTGCCAGCGCGATTTCTTCCCGCGCTCGGCGATTCCGAACTGGTCCAGCTGTTCGGCCAGGGCCTGACCCAGGCCACCGCCTGCCGCCAGCGTTTGGCCGGGCTCGGCTTCACGTTGGATATATCGGTCAACATCCCGGCGGTTGCCGTCGAGGATTCGCGCTATGTCGAGATGGCGGCCGCCGTGCTGGCTGCAACCAGCTGCCCACCGGCGGCCGTGCTGCTGGAAATACTGGAATCGCCCATCGGCAACGGCGACTCGGCGCCGCGCGTGCTCAGCGGCATGAAGGCGCTGAAAGAACTCGGCGTACGCTTGGTCGAGGATGATCTCGGCGCTGGCTACAGCTCGCTGGTTCGACTGCGGCAGTGGCCGTTCGATCGGGTCAAGATCGATCAGGCGCTGGTCAAGCAGGTGAGCGATGATCCGCTGCGTACGCTGCGCTTTATTCGCCAGCTGATCCGGCTCGGCCACGATCTCGATCTCGAAGTGGTGGTCGAAGGTCTGGAGACCACTGGGCTGATTGAGGCTGCATTGATTCTCGGCGCCGACCTGGGGCAGGGTTATGCATTGGCGCGGCCCATGCCGGCCGACCGCCTACAGGGCTGGCTGGCCGGTACGCGCACGTCGGCCGATGCGGAGCATCCCATCACCGCACTGGGCGCGTTGGCGTCTGCGCTGTTTTGGGAGGAACGCCTGACGGCGCTGCCTTCGCATCCGACGTTCTGGAAATCCCACGCAGAGGCGACCTGCGCGCTGGCCCACTATCTGGAATGCGGCGAAGGCGTGTCCACTCAGCTCGTTCGCGCGCACGCCGCCATGCATAAGGCCTCCGTCAGCGGCCCCGCCGATTCCGCTTATCGCAAGATTCGCAGCGAATTCATCGATCTTTTGATCGAGCACGTCAAAGCCGAGGAAGAGCGGCACGATCGGGCAGCGCCAGTCGAGTCGGTCTAGGGTCTTTGGTTCACCGAGTCTTTTCTTTAACAGTGGGTGCTTCGATCGCTCCTAAACGGCTTGTGGGCCGGCGGGTGGAGGCGTTACAGGCGTTTCCGACATCCGCGACATTGCTTATGCGAAGGACGATGCCGAGGCTTCAATCACCTCGGCATTGCTCAAGGCCGCGCAGGCGTACCTCAGGCCTTGTCGACCGACGCCCGGTAAATTTCGTCGATCGCTTCGGCCAGCGCAGCGTCGAACTCGCTGTCGCTCATGGACTTCTTCAGATCGTTGATCAGCGCGCGCGAGAAGCTGGCGATCATGCCGTGGTTCTCGGCGAGCTTCTGGCAGGCTTCGGTGCGCGAATAGCCGCCCGAAAGCGCAACCACGCGCACGACCCGCGGATGCTCGATCAGCGGGCGATAAAAATCCGGCACGCTCGGAATCGTCAGCTTGAGCATGACGCGGCTGCTTTCCGGCAGCGCATCCAGACCCTTCAGCAGCTCATCGCGCAGGATCGACTCCGCGCCCGCCTTGTCCGGGCTCTTGATCGACACCTCCGGCTCCAGGATCGGCACCAGCCCGTGCGCTACGATCTGCTGGCCGATCTGGAACTGCTGTTTGGCAATCGCCGCGATGCCTTCCTTCGATGCGAGGTTGATCACTGAACGCATCTTGGTGCCGAAGATACCCACCTTCACCGCGCGCGCCAGCAAATCGTCCAGCCCGGGGATCGGCTTCATCAGCTGCACGCC
>CAIKJM010000111.1 GCA_903827735.1 uncultured Rhodanobacter sp.
GCCTCGAAGGCAGCGAGGATGAAACGGTCGCGATTTTGCGCAAGCGTCCTCCTTTGTTCCGACCGGATGCCTGGTACAAGCTGCGGACGCTGTATCAGATTCGTGCGCGTCCGCGCAGCGGCACGCTTCCCGCCAACGACCGGCGCAAGGCGCGCGCTTAAACCTGGGTGCGGTGGATTTAGCGAACGCCGCAAAGCGCACTTCAAACGCGCCGCAGCCGCAGAAACCTTGAGTTCGGTCGGTGCCGGAACTCGGGCTGCTCGACACGCGCCACGTCGGCGTTCGCATCTTCCTTTAAAATGCTGCCGACGGAGAGGTGGCAGAGCGGTCTATTGCGGCGGTCTTGAAAACCGCTGACGGTTCATCCCGTCCGGGGGTTCGAATCCCTCCCTCTCCGCCATTCTTCCTGCCTGATGGTTAGCTTGCGATCGTCACGCTGCATCACTCAGCGTTATTGCCCTAGAACGCTTGCGACTGAGTCGCGAACTAACAACCAGCAATTAGAGCGTTCGTAGCTCATACCAGGATGCGCCGCCGCCGAGTCTGCTCCGATTGCAGCGCAGTTAGGTCGCCATGGGTTTGGGCAGCAACGCGCCTTCGCCGATCGACGAATTCTTGAATTTGGATTTCAGGCGAAGCAGCGGGATTTCGACGTAGTGGAATGAAAGCTCTGCCACGGCGATGGAAACAATGATGCGGAACACGGTCACCCAGACCAGATTCAGCATGTCGTGCGGCGTGCGGAGACTTTCGGACGCCAAATAGATTGGATAGTGATAGATGTAAAGCCCGTAGGAGCGCTGTCCGAGCCATTGAAGAACGCGATTGGCAAGCAGCTCATGGTCGGGGCAATTAATTGCGGCGACGACCAATATCAAGCACGCCAGGTTTGTCAGCAGGAACCCGCCATTCCGCCAGCCTGCGGAATAGGACGAAATCGTAGCGACGATTCCAAGGAATACCAAAAGGGCCGCATACACGAACAGCCGCGCATACAGGCGTGAAGTGTTTGCACTCTTAAAGAACTGGAAATCTTGCTTTTGCAATACGATCGCCAGCAGGCAGCCCATTAAAAGATTGTCCATTCTCGCGAAGCTGAATCGGTAAGCGTCGAACGAGAACAGTCCGAACGACAGCGGATGGTTCGCAAGATAGAGACGAAGGCCCGTCGCAAAGGCAATCGCAGTGAGCAGCGACACCACCTGATTGGCATAGCTGAGTCGCAATAGCAGCGTCGACAGCACGAGCGGCCATAGGAAATAAAAATGCTCTTCGACCGCCAAGGACCAGAGATGGACGAAGGGTCCAAGGATCGATTCCTGGACAATGTTGGCGAGGTAGAAGAGGCTGCTGAGCGAAGCGATCGTTCGATCGGCAGTGCCATCTTGCGCGATCACATTCCACAGCAGATCGCCGAGCGCTACGGTAAGTAAGATCGGCGCCAACAGGCGCAGCATGCGCCGGATGTAGAAATTCGTGAGTGCGATCGATCCGCGAGTTTCAGCTTCGGCCAAGAGAATGGATGTGATCAAAAATCCACTCAGCAGAAAGAACAAGTCGACGCCGGCCCATCCACCGGCGAGCATGCCGTAGCTGAGGTGCTTGCCGATCACCGCGACAACCGCGATGGCGCGAATGCCATCAAAGCTCCGCACGTATGCGAACTGACTCATCCCCGTTCTCCCCGAACCCGATGTGCTCTGTGCTTTCGGCTTTTGCCGTTGATTGGCTCAGTTGGCCAAGCACCAAGTCACTTTTCCCC
>CAIKJM010000112.1 GCA_903827735.1 uncultured Rhodanobacter sp.
CAAACGCGCGGTCGCTGAGTATCCTTCGCAAAAACAGAATCATGCGCGCACCGCCGCCCGTGGCGTAACGCGTGCGGGGACGGCGCGCGCGAAGCGCGCGGGCGATGGTTGCGGCGACCACGCCAGGCTCTGAAACCATCTTTGAGGTTTCGCTGGATTCAAACAATCGTGCATGCGCCTTGGCCTGCTCGGCGTAGGCCGTATGGCCGGAGCGTTGAAGCAGGCTCTCTTTGGCAATGCCCGTCCATTCGGTGCGGATCGCGCCGGGCTCGATAATCACCACGTCGATACCGAAGGGCGTCAGCTCCATACGCAGGCAATCGCTCAGTCCTTCGACGGCGAACTTGGTCGCGTGATACCAGGTGCCCAGCGGTTCGTGCATCTTGCCGCCGATCGAGGTGATGTTGACGATGCAACCGCTGCCCTGCGCGCGCATCATCGGCGTGCTCAGCTGAATCAGTCGAGCCAGCCCGAACACATTGACCTCGAACTGCCGCCTTCCTTCATCCAGCGGAACATCCTCCAGCGCACCGTAGGAGCCGTAGCCGGCGTTGTTGACCAGCACATCGAGGCGACCTTCAGCCCGGCGCAGGGTTTCCATGGCACCACCGATCGACGCATCATCGGTCAGGTCAAGCGACAGCAGATGGGCACCCGCGGCGGCCAGTGGCTGCATACGATCGAGCCGCCGCGCCGCGGCATAAACCACGTAGCCATCGGCCAGCAGGCGCTGCGCGGTCGCCTCGCCGATACCGGAAGATGCGCCTGTAATCAGCGCAACCCTCTTTGTTGCATGGATGTTGTCTATCGTCATGACCTGTGTCCTTGGGATTCGTCAGCCGGCACTCTAAACTAGGGTCTATACCCCCAAGTCAAGAGGTGCCGCATGCTTATCGCTGACTTCTGTCGCCGTGCCGACCTTACCCGCGATGCGGTGCGGCTCTACGTCAAGCTCGGCTTGTTCACGCCGAACGTGGGGCACAGTGCAAGCAATCGCTATCAACAGTTCAGCGACGCCGATCTTGATCGCGCTGCGGTGATTCGCACCGCCCAGCAACTGGGCTTCACGCTCAAGCAGATCGTCACATTCAACCTCGAGTACGCGGCGGGCGCCATGGATCGCGAGCGCAAACTGGACATCATGCGTGCCCAGCTCGAAGCGGTTGATCTAAAGGCTGAACGCATTCGCGCGATGAGAAAGTACCTGCGCGCCAAGATTGCGTGGCTGGAAGGCGGCGAGCGCGGCGCCGAACCGGTGTTCTGCCGTGTGCGGGGTTAAGCAGGCCAGCAGAACCGGATTCGCCTTTCAAAAAAAAGCGGAGCGCCAACCCTCTCTACGCTGGCATTTCTAGTTTTCATGCTCCGCATGCATGCGCCGAATGCGCACAGTGCTGCCGCCATCATAGGTCACCACGTAGGTCGAACCTTCGTGCGTTTCCTGCGCAACATGCACGGGGTCGGCCTGAATCGCTTTCTGCACTTCGTCGTGGTGAAACGCCGCCAGGTCGCCTTCGGGAATCAGCATCAGCGGC
>CAIKJM010000113.1 GCA_903827735.1 uncultured Rhodanobacter sp.
CGAGTAGCGCGGGGCTGCAAAGACGTTCCATACCGCGAATTTGCGATGCAGATCCACGTAGCGCGTGTAACTGCGATTGTCAGGCAGCGCGAGGTGCTGCGAAGCAAAGCGTCGCGCCTGCTGGGCCAGAGCCAGTCGCGCTGCGAGGCGGGGATCGGTGCTCGGGTCCGCCACGATGGCGCCGATATTGCGGCGATGAAACACCATCTCACTCTGGCCGCGCACGGCCTGCGCGTAATAACGCACGCTGGCGCAGGCTCCAAGCAAAAGGCCCACCGCCATGAGGACGGTGAGCCTTGAAATACCGATCAACCGGGGAAACGCTCTTTGACAGGCCATGCGGCGATTGTGCCGCAGGCTTCGTGATCTGTCTCAGTGGCCGCCGTGGCTCCCGCCGCCGTGAGAGCCACCGCCGTGCGATGAGTGACCACCACCGTGGGCGCCGCCATAGCCTGGCCGACCACCGTATCCCGAGCGGCCACCGTAGCCGGGCCGGCCCTGCCAGTGCCCGCCGCCGTAGCCGTAACGGCCGGGATAGTAACCACGACCGCCGTAATACCTCGGACCACCATAACCGCCGTACCAGCCACCGATGATGCCCACGCCGCAGCAGCCATAGTAGCCGTCGTCGTAGTAGCCGTAGGGGTAGCCACCCTGGTAAACCGGCGCAGCCTGACCGTAGTAAACATCTCCGCTGTAACCGTTGCTGCGGACGTAACCATAGCCAGGATCGTAGTAGCAGCCTGAAAGCGTAACGATTAGAGCAAGCAAAGCAAGACGAGCGAGAACACGTTTCATGATCTGTCTCCAGCTCCTAAAGGGAGCCATGGACAGATGCTAGTCCCACAGGCTTGAACGCCTTGTGAGGTGCAAGCCCACGGCCGATGGGCGTTCACCCACCAGCCATGTGGTCGCGATGCCGAAACGGCCGTACTGAGCCTAGAATCGGGGACGATTTCAGCCTTTACGCTTGGACTGATCGCCGCGCTCGTGCGCCAGCGCATGGCCGAACGCCGCTTCGCTAGACAAGCCGCCTCCCGTCTCAGGTGCCGGCGCGTGCGGATCCGGCGTATTAGAAGCGGGCTGCGTCGTCACCGCTCCTGGCCAGGTCGGTCCCTGGCGCACACGCTCCTGCTTGGCCTCCAACAGCGCCTGAATATGTTCCACCGCCTCGGCAGGGCTAATGTGATGAATCTCCGGCTCCGGCAAGGTCGGCAACTTGTGCGGAGCGGCCTTGGCTTTCTTGGGAGAGGGAGCGGCATTCTTGGCGGCCGGCGTCGACGTCACCGGCTTTTTCCGTGCGGGCGGCGCTACATTAACGGCAGATTTTTTCGCCACAGGCGTGGCTACGGCTTTTTTAGGCGCAGCTTTTTTTGCAGCGACTTTGGCGACTTTCTTGGCCGCCGGCTTCTTAGCGGCGGCCTTTTTAGCCATCGATTTGTTCGGTGCAACTTTCTTAGCGGCCGCTTTTTTCGCCACCGACTTTTTCACTGGCGCTTTCTTGGCAACCTTTTTCACAGCAACGACTTTCTTGGCAGCTGTTTTCTTGGCTGCCGGTTTTTTTGTCACAGTCTTCTTCTTCGTGGCCACCTTCTTCGCAGCGACTTTTTTAGCCGCAACCTTCTTGGTGAGCGCCTTTTTGGCGGGCGATGCAGCCTTCGAAGCAGACTTCTTGGCGACCGTTTTCTTTGCCGCTGCCTTCTTCGCCGTGGATTTCTTCGTTGCCGGTTTGCCTTTCATAGCCATGCGTTCGTTCTCCTGCAGTGATCAATGAAGCGGTGCTCTATGCAGAGCGAGTATGCGCGCGCTGAATCGCTCGGATATTAACGGCTGGCATTACGAAATCGACCAGGACCGTCGCGACAAATCGAACGCATCAGTCGTCAAAACGACGGATGTGACAACTGATTGAGGAAGTAAGGAAGCACACGAGAGTCCATAAGCAGCGTGAAGATCACACCGTAAGCCGCGCCCCATAGGTGTGCGTTATGGTTGATATTGCTCTGCCCTTGCCGATCCATAAAGATGGAGTAGATCGTATAAAGGACGGCGTAAACGATGGCCGGCAGCGGTATGACAAACACAATGATCTTCTGCCAAGGCGCCAGCAGAATGAAAGAGAACATGACGGCCGAAACGGCGCCCGACGCACCGAGGCTTCGGTAGCCCGCGTTGTTGCGATGCTTCACGTAGGTCGGAAGAATCGAAAACACCAGACCGCCGATATAGAACAGCGCAAACCCAAAGCCACCCAGGTGTCCCGCAAAAAATCCTTCTATCACCTGACCGAAGAAATACAGCGTCAGCATGTTGAAAAACAGATGGCCGAAGTCCGCATGCACCAAGCCGTAGGTCACCAGCCGGTGGTACTCACGCTGCTTGGTGATCGCCGGCGGCCACAGGATAAGATCATTCATCAACCGGCTATTCTTAAAAGCCATGAAGGACACGATGCCGGTGATGGCGATAATAATGAAGGTAACCGGCATGACCAATTCCGCGAGCGATGGTAAAGCGTGACATCTTCGCGCCACCGCCGCATCTTGTCGACTTACCTAACGAGCGATGGCTTGCCGACCCGATCAAAACCCGCAACGGCAAAACATCGCGCGATTCATCAGTAGAGATCACCATGACTTCGTTCCGCTACATGCATCTCGACGTATTCACCGCCAGCCTGGGCGGCGGCAATCACCTCGGCGTGGTAGTTGACGCCAAGGACTGGAGTACGCAGGACATGCAGCGCTTTGCCCGCTGGACCAATCTTGTCGAAACGACGTTCCTGCTGCCGCCGACGGATCCCAAAGCTAGCTATCGCGTGCGTATGTTTACGCCGCACAAGGAAATCCCGTTTGCCGGCCACCCCAGCATCGGTAGCGCACACGCAGCGCTGGAGTGCGGTCTGGTCGAACCGCGCGATGGCCAGCTGTGGCAGGAGTGCGGCGCCGGCACGCTGCCGATTCGCATACACGGCAACGGCTCCGAGCGCGAGCTGTCGCTGCTCTCGCCACCCCAGCTGGTGGTGCCAAGCAGCCATGACGCAAATCCGTTGCTGGCGCGAGCGCTCGCTGGCATCCGCCCCGGCAGGCTGCCGCCCGCCTTGGTGGAAGGGGGGCGTCGTTGGTGGCTAATCGAAGTTTCGGACGAAACCGGCATTCGCTCGTGGAAGCCCGATCATGCGGCCATCGGCGAATTGGCCAGAGCGACCAACAGCATGGGTGTTTGCGCCTTTGCACGCAGCGCGAGCAATGATTATCAGCTGGTGGTTCGTGCGCTAGCCGCAGGCGCCGGTATCGTGGAAGATCCCGCGTCTGGGGCGGCTAATGGCTGCATCGCAGCTTATCTCGCAGAAGTCGAACCAAATGGCGATCTGGCTCGTGGCTACGTGATAAGTCAGGGCCGTGAAATGGGCCACGATGCCAGACTGGTTGCCGCGATCGAGGGCAAGGAGGTATGGATCGGGGGCCGCACGGCCACCGTCATCGATGGAACGGTAAACTGGTCGCTTGGCGCTTGAGGCAGACTTTGGCGGACCCGCCTCAAGATCCACTGGGTTCGGTCATCGAGCTTACTTTCGGTCGTCCAGATGGGCGCGACGCGCTGATACCAACGCCAGCGCCGACCAGTCGACGTCCTCGTCGCCAGCGGCCAGCGCTTCGAGCAGGCTGTCACGCACCACGCCGGCCAGCGGCAGAGGAACATGCGCACTGCCGCCCGCGGTCAATGCCAGCTCGACGTCCTTCAACCCCAGCGGCAGCTTCATGCCAGCAGGTTTGAAGCGCTCTTCAGCGATCAGCTTGCCGTAGCCCTGATAAGCCGGCGAGGCAAATAGCGTGTTGGTCATTACATCAAGGAAGTCGGCGGCGCTAATGTCGTAGGCGCGGGTCAAAGCCGACGCTTCGGCCATGCTTTCGATCGCCGTGGCCAGCATGAAGTTGCCGGCAATCTTCACCACGTTGGCACGCTCGGGCGCATCGCCCATCGGCCAGAGCTTAGTCGACATGGCGTCGAGCAGCGGGCGCGCCTTCTCCACCGCCGACGGTTTGCCCGCGACCAGGATATTGAGTTTGCCCGCCGCGGCGACATCGGGACGGCCGAATACGGGAGCTGCGACATATTCCAGTCCGCGCTTGGCGTGCTCCTCGGCCAGCTCCTTGGCCAGCGTCACGGAAATGGTCGAGTGGTTCACGTGAACAGTGCCGGGGTCCATCGCGTCGAGCAGCCCGCTGTCCAGAATGGTTTCGCGTACCGCCTTGTCGTTGGCCAGCATGCTGCACAGCACTTCGCCCTGCGCAGCGCGATCGGCCGTACGTGCTAGCTTGGCACCGAGCGACACCAGCGGCGCGGCCGCCGCTTCGGAGCGGTTCCACACGGTCACCGTATGGCCGGCCTGAACCAGATTGCTGGCCATCGCCGCGCCCATCGCGCCCAGACCGATAAATCCAACCTTCATGCATGCTTCCTCATCGTCAAATTAGCGACGAAGTGAAACAGCTGGGGTGTTCAGATCATGCGAAATCCGCAGCGTAACGTTCAGGCAACCTCGCCTGCGGCCTGCCCCGAGGCCCACGCCCACTGAAAGTTGTAACCACCCAGCCAGCCGGTGACGTCTACCACCTCGCCAATAAAATACAGGCCTGGCACGTGCTTGGATTGCATCGTGCTGGATGAAAGGCCGTGGGTGTCGACACCGCCCAGGGTGACCTCGGCGGTGCGATAGCCCTCGGTGCCGCTGGCCGTAATCGGCCACGCGTTGAGCTGGTCGCCGATCTGGCTCAGCTCGGCTTCGCGGTACTGACGCATCGGCCGGCTCTCGAACGACTGCTCGCATAATCGCTGCGCCAGCCGCTTGGGCAGCACGTCGCCGAGCACGGTTTTCAGCTCAGCCAACGGTCGCGCCATACGCTGCTCAACCAGCCAGGCGCCGACCTCCGTATCCGGCAGCAGGTCGGTACGCAGGTCGTCACCCGGCTGCCAGTACGAGGAAATCTGCAGGATCGACGGCCCGCTGATGCCGCGATGCGTAAACAACAGCCCAGCGCGAAACGACTGCTTGCCGACCCGTGTTTCCACTGCCGGCAAAGCCACGCCGGCTAGATCCTGGTAATACTCCTGATGCTTCCCGCTCAGGGTCAGCGGTACCAGACCCGCCCGCGTGGGCAGCACCTCGTGACCGAACTGGCGCGCCAGCTCGTAACCGAAGCCGCTGGCACCCATGCTGGGAATCGACAGGCCGCCGCTGGCCACCACCAGCGATTCGGCCTGCACCTCGCCGCGCGCGGTGGTCACGCTGAAACCGGAGTCGTTCTTGCGCACGTGCGAAACCGCGCAGCTGGTTTCGATGGTCACGCCGGCAGCCTCGCACTCATCCAGCAGCATACGCACGATCTGCTTGGAGGAGTCGTCGCAGAACAGCTGGCCCAGCTCCTTCTCGTGATACGCGATGCGGTGCTTTTGCACCAAAGCGATGAAGTCCCACGGCGTATAGCGCGCCAGCGCGGACTTGGCGAAATGCGGATTAGCCGAAAGGTACTGCGCCGGCGTTACGCCGAGGTTGGTGAAATTGCAGCGCCCGCCGCCTGACATCAGGATTTTCTTGCCCACGCGTTTGGCGTGATCGACCACCAGCACCTTGCGCCCGCGCTGGCCGGCAGCGATGGCGCACATCAGGCCGGCAGCGCCAGCGCCGACGATCAGCACATCCGTTTTCATGGTAGCCACGTCAAAGAGCCCGGATGGTGATGGCGTGGCCGCTTTTCGGATCCTTGCCCGATTCCAATCGCTTAGTCATGCGGCATTATCCATCAGCCGGTCGGTTCGGCATCGCTTACACTGACTCACCGATTCACGAGAGTTATCGCCATGCCCTCCTTTGACGTCATTTCCGAAGTCGACAAGCACGAACTCACCAATGCCGTGGACCAGGCCAACCGCGAACTCACCACGCGCTTCGACTTCAAGGGCACCGATGCCCGATTCGAGCTGGACGATTTCGTGATTACGCAGATCGGCGCGAGCAAGTTCCAGCTCAATCAGATGATGGACATCCTGCGCGGCCGGCTGGCTGCGCGAAAGATCGACCTGCGTGCGTTGGATGCAGCCGATATCGAAACCAATCTCGCCGGCGCACGACAGAAAATTACCGTCAAACAGGGCATCGAACAGCCGATCGCGAAGAAACTGATAGCCTCGATGAAGGAAGCCAAGCTGAAGGTCGAGGCGCAGATCAACGGCGACAAGCTGCGCGTCAGCGGCAAGAAGCGCGACGACCTGCAGACCGCGATGGCCCTCTTGCGCAAGGCGGAAGTCGATCTACCGCTGCAGTTCGACAATTTCCGCGATTGATCTGCGCGCGCCAACTCCGCGCAACGCGCTGCGATGCAACCGACGCGCGAATCAAGCTTTCGACAGCAGCCGGCCGCCCATCGCCGCGTTGACTGCCATGACCAGCGCGACAGCGGCGGCGTGGGTCAGCAGATCGGTCGCTGCCGCATCGTACGCATGGCAAATTTCCAGCAGGCTCGCTGACGCGGCGGCGCTGGCCAAACCCACGAGCACGGCGGTGAGCACCGGACGCAGCGGGTAAGCGCGGCGCAGCAGCATAACCATCAGCGCAGACAGCGGTATCGAGAAACCGATAATGAAAACCAGGCAGTCCGCCGACTGATGCATGGTCGATATCTGCGTACCCGGAGCGATAACCTGACGCAGACAGCCCAGTCCGCTGGCGCCAATCCACAGCAGCGCGCCGGGCAGCGGCAGCCATGCCCAGGCCACGCGTCGGCCGGGCACGCTCAACGCAAAGGCCGCCCAGGCCGCGCTGATCGCGGTGAATACGGCGCCGACGCCTGCCCACGCGAGATCCGGCGTACCGGCAAAGCGCTGCTCCATGCCAGTGATGCCGTAATGCATCAGCAACACCGCGGCGATGGCCGCCACCACCAGCAGCCAGCCCAGGGTGCGCAGCGACGGCGGTGGCAGCCGGCGCACCGGCACCAACTCCGTGCTGAGTCGACCGATCAGCGATTCGTAGGATCGCTCGCTGGACGCCGATGCTGGTTGAGGTCGCGGGTCGGACATGGCGATCACGGTTCTCCGTTGAAACGTTCGCGCAGCGCCTTCAGCGCGCGATGCAGATTGACCTTCAATGCGCCGGTATTGCGGCCAGTCAATTCGGCCGCCTCGCTCAGCGAACGTTCGTGCAGACCCATCTGCTCGACGGCTTCGCGCTGGCCCGGCGGCAGCTCGGCGATGGCTTCACGCAGGCGCTGCGCGCGCTGCAGCTGCTCGGTGGCCGCACTGGCGTCGTCACTGTCGGCATGGTTGTCGAAGGCGATGTCGTCGTGCAGCTCGCGACTGTCGCGCCGGCCGCGGCTACGCAGCGCATCGATAGCGCGGCGATTGGCGATCGCCGTCAGCCACGCGTCGTACGAGCGCGAGGGATCGTACGTATGGCGTACGCGATTGACCGTGATCAGCGTCTCCTGCACCACGTCATCCAGACGATCCGCAGCGACGCCCTGCCGCCGTGCCGCCAGTCGAATGAGCAGGATCGAATCGGCCAGCACCCGCTCGTACGCGCGCCGGTCGCCCGACTGCGCGGCCGCCATGAGCCGCGCCCGACGCTGGTCGGGCGATTCATCAGCGCTACGGGATACGGCTTCAGCCTGCACGGTTCGGGTAGCGCTCGCCCACGGGGAAAGAGCGCTATCTAGACCCATGAAGGCGTTGGCGGTCAAGCTGTGCGGCACGGTCGCTCCGAATCGATGCATCCTGTGAAGTGCTTTCGCCGCATCTGTGGCCGAAGTTACCTCGTAAGTAAAGCGCGTCGGCTCCCAAATACTCGTGGTCTTCTTGGAATCGTTTTGCTGCCTGCCGGTAACCGTGACGCAGGTGTCGGCGAATAGTCTGTCGAAGCCCTAAAACAATGATGCATGCATGTTTATTCTGATCCTTGCCTTTCTTGGCGGCATACTGACCATCCTCAGCCCCTGCATCCTGCCGGTGTTGCCTTTCGTGTTTGCCCGCTCGGATCGGCCGTTCGCGCGCAACGGCCTGCCCATGCTGCTGGGCATGGCCATTACCTTTGCGGCGGTCGCCACGCTGGCAGCTCTGGGCGGCGGCTGGGCGGTACACGCGAACCAGTACGGCCGTATCGTTGCGCTGGTGGTGCTGGCGTTTCTCGGCCTGACCCTGCTGTCGACGCATCTGGCCGAATGGATCAGCCGCCCGTTTGTGGCGCTGGGCAACAAGCTGTCGCAAGGATCATCGGGTAAGGAGGATTCGATCTGGTCGGCGGCCGGCCTCGGCGTGGCGACAGGCCTGCTGTGGGCGCCGTGCGCAGGGCCGATTCTGGGCTTACTGCTGACCGCGGCGGCGCTGAACGGTGCCAGCGTGCAGACCACCCTCCTGTTGCTGATCTACGCCATTGGCGCCGCCACGTCGCTGGGCGTGGCCTTGCTGATCGGCGGCAAAGTCTTTGCGTTAATGAAGCGCTCGCTCGGCGCTGGCGAATGGGTACGCCGCGGGCTCGGCGTGCTGGTCTTGGCGGGTGTCGCCGCGATCGCGTTAGGCGCTGATACGGGATGGCTGACCCGCGTATCGCTGGCCAGCACCGGCGGCATCGAGCAGAAGCTGATCAACGCCGTGAGCCCGCCGCAGGCGCCCGAGCCGGTACTGAAGGCCGGCGCCGCGCTGCCGATGGAAGGCCAGATGCCCTCTCTCGCCGGCGCTACGCGGTGGATCAACAGCCCACCGCTGACTAGCGAATCGCTGCACGGCAAGGTGGTGCTGGTCGATTTCTGGACCTATTCCTGCATCAACTGCATCCGCGCGCTGCCGTACGTGCGCGGCTGGGCCGACAAGTACAAGGATCACGGCCTGGTGGTGATCGGAGTGCACGCACCCGAGTTTGCCTTCGAGAAAGATCCGGCCAATGTCGCCAAGGCAGTAAAGGATCTGGGCGTGAACTACCCGGTCGCGCTGGATGACAACTATGCAATATGGCAAGGCTTCCACAACCAGTAC
>CAIKJM010000114.1 GCA_903827735.1 uncultured Rhodanobacter sp.
ATGCGCAGCTGCTGCTGCACCACCCAGACCTTTTTCAGATGCTCGAACACTTCGTTCGGCATGCCGTCCGGCAGGTCGATCAGGCTGTAGTGGTCGCGGATGCTGAGGCGGCCGATGAACTGGCTTTCCAGCCCGGCTTCGTTGGCGATCGCACCAATGATGTTGCCCGGCTTGACGCCGTGCTCGTGGCCGACTTCGACGCGATACGTGCGCTTGCCTTCCTCGGTGGCGTGCGCGCGGACCGGCCGGTTGCCGAACTCGCGCGACGGCGCGCCGTCATGGGAGGCGGGCTCGCGAGATTTGAAGTCGCGGGCAGGACGACTGCTGGCACTATCACGATCCGACGGTGGACGACGATCGCCGGGCGGCCGATCGCGCGAAGGGCGATCCGACGAGGCGCGGTCGTGGGAAGGCCTCTCCCGCGACGAACTTTCGCGCGATGCCGACTCGTATTTTTCGCGCTACGGCGGCGGCGCCAGCAGCAGCGGCTGATCGCCCTGGGCGATGCGCGCCAGCGCGGCGGCGATCTCGATCGCCGGCACGTTGTGCTCCTGCTCGTACTGCTCGATCAGCTTCTGGAATTCGCCCAGGTCGCCCTGCGCGAGCATGTCGCTGATGCGCTGCTTGAACTTGCCGATTCGCACATCGTTGACCACGTCGACCGACGGCAGCTGCATCTGCTCGATCGGCTGGCGCGTGGCGCGCTCGATGGCGCCGAGCATGCCGCGCTCGCGCGGGCTGACGAACAGGATCGCCTCGCCGCTGCGACCGGCGCGACCGGTGCGGCCGATGCGATGCACGTAGCTTTCGGTGTCGTACGGGATGTCGTAATTGAACACGTGGCTGATGCGCTCCACGTCAAGTCCACGCGCGGCGACGTCGGTCGCAACGAGGATGTCGAGCTTGCCGTCCTTGAGCTGCTGGATCACCCGCTCGCGCTGCGCCTGCGCAATGTCGCCGTTGATCGCGGCAGCTGCCAGACCGCGCGCCTGCAGCTTGCCGGCGAGCTCTTCGGTCGCCTGCTTGGTGCGCGCGAAGATGATCATCGCGTCGAATGGCTCGGCTTCGAGGATGCGCGTCAAGGCATCGAGTTTGTGCATGCCGCTGACGAACCAATAACGCTGGCGGATATTCGGCGCGGTGGTGGTTGACGACTTGATGGTGACCTCGACCGGATCCTTCAGATGCTTTTGCGCGATCTTGCGGATCACCGACGGCATGGTGGCCGAGAACAGCGCGACCTGACGTTCCGGCGGGGTGGCCAGCAGCACTTTCTCGACGTCGTCGATAAAGCCCATCCGCAGCATTTCATCGGCTTCGTCGAGCACCAGGAAGCGCAGCTCGGACAAATCCAGCGTGCCTTTGTCCAGGTGATCGATTACCCGGCCCGGCGTACCGACGACGACGTGCACGCCCCGCTTGAGCGAATGCAGCTGCGGGCCGTAGCTCTGGCCACCGTAAATCGGCAGTACCTGGAAACCGGGAATGTGCGCGGCGTAGCGCTGAAATGCTTCGGCCACCTGGATGGCCAATTCGCGCGTAGGTGCGAGCACCAGCGCCTGCGGCTTGCCGGCGCGCGCATGGATG
The DNA here is from genome assembly GCA_903827735.1 of uncultured Rhodanobacter sp. GTDB lineage: Bacteria > Pseudomonadota > Gammaproteobacteria > Xanthomonadales > Rhodanobacteraceae > Rhodanobacter. The sequence continues at coordinate 1,588 of CAIKJM010000114.1, forward strand.
CGCGATAGGATCGGCAGGGCGAACGCGGCGGTCTTGCCGGTGCCGGTCTGGGCCTGGCCGAGCACGTCGCGGCCTTCCATCAGCGGTGGAATGGTGGCGGCCTGAATCGGCGAGGGCGACTCGTAGCCGACGTCGCTGAGAACTCGGATCACCTCGGGGGGAAGACCGAGAGTGCTGAAACCGGCAGCGGTAGCCGGGGTGGAATCGGGGGACGCGGGGGACATGGGAGCCTTCGATGTCATGCAGAGGGCATGCAAGGGTGTAAGAAGAGTTCTATTGTAACAGCCCCTAGCGTCAAGGCCTGCTGCAACATGCATGATGGCGCGGCTTTGTGCTAATCCAGTCCCGATTGGTCCCGCTATTTCCAAGGAGCAAGCATGCATCATCGAGTCAAAGATCGCGTGGCGCTGATCACAGGAGCTTCCTCCGGCATCGGCGAGGCGACTGCGCTGGCCTTGGCCGAAGCGGGGGCCAAGGTGGCAATCGCGGCGCGGCGCGGCGAGCGCCTGCAGGCATTGGCTGGGCGTCTGCGCGAACTGGGTCAAGAACCGCTGGTGCTGGTGTCCGATCTGCTCGACGAACACGAGGCGCAGCGCATCGTTGCCGACACCGAGGCGCACTTTGGTCAGCTCGATATCCTGGTCAACAATGCAGGCGTGATGTATCTGGAGCCTGTCGCCGAAGCCGATTTGGGGCGCTGGCGCCGCATGCTCGAACTGAACGTGCTTAGCCTGATCGCCTCCTCGCAGGCGGCTCTGGCCGGTATGACGAAGCGCCGAGATGGCCATATCGTCAATGTGGCATCCACCGCCGGTCGCATCGCCAATCCAAACTCGGCCGGCTATTCGGCCAGCAAGTTCGGCGTCGTGGGCTTTTCGGAGGCGCTGCGGCGGGAGGTGTACCAGCACAACATCCGCGTCAGCGTGATCGAGCCCGGACTGGTCGCGACCGAACTGCGCGAACACATCGGCCACGCCGAGGTGAAAAAGACGATCAACGCCTGGGCCGACAGCCTGCGTCAGCTGCAGCCCGAAGATGTTGCCCATGCGATCGTGTTCTGCGTCAGTCAGCCGGCGCACGTCAATATCAACGAAATACTGATGCGACCCACCGACCAGGAGCGATAGCCGCCATGAGCACCCTCGAGAAAATCTCCGAACAGCGCAGCTTCGGCGGCGTGCAGGGCATTTACCGGCATGACTCGACCGCGTGCGCGGGGCCGATGCGTTTTGCGGTGTATCAGCCGCCGCAGGCTGAAAAAGGGCAGTGCCCCGTGCTGTATTACCTGGCCGGGCTTACCTGTACCGAAGAAACCGCCACCATCAAGGCCGGTGCGCAGCGGGTGGCTGCCGAGCTGGGACTGATCCTGGTGATGACCGATACCAGCCCGCGCGGCACAACTATTGAAGGCGCGACCGGCGACTGGGAGTTCGGTGAAGGCGCCGGTTTTTACCTCAACGCCACGCAAGCCCCCTGGTCGAAGAACTTCCGCATGTACAGCTACGTCGTCGACGAGCTGCCGGCCCTGATCGCGGAGAATTTTCCGATCGATGCATCGCGCAGCGGCATCTTCGGCCACTCGATGGGCGGACATGGCGCCTTGACCATCGCGCTGAAAAATCCGCAACGCTACCGCTCGGTGTCCGCGTTCGCCCCCATCGTCGCGCCCAGCCAGGTGCCGTGGGGGCTCAAAGCACTGCCGCGCTATCTCGGCGAGGACACGTCGACCTGGGCCGATTACGACGCCTGCGAGCTGGTGCGCAAGCAAACCTTCCCAGGCACCATCCTGATCGATCAGGGCGAGGCCGATCAGTTTCTGGAGGGTCAACTCAAGCCGGAGCTGTTCGACCAGGCCTGTGCCGAGGCCGGGCAGGCGCTGTTGCTGCGCCGGCAGGCGGGCTACGACCACAGCTATTGGTTTATCTCTACCTTTATGGAAGACCACCTTCGTCATCACGCGGCGGCGCTTGCCGGTTCCTGACGATAGTCGACGGTGGGACATAAAAAAGGCGACCCGAAGGTCGCCTTTTTTGTGCTGCTTGAATCAAATCGACTCAGGCTTTGGCGGCCGGCCGCTGGTTCGAGCGACGGCGCTGGTTGCCGGCGGCATGGTCACCGCGGCCCTGCGGCGCGTAGCCGGTGGGTCGTGCGGAACCGGCCGGCTTGCCCTGGCGCGGCGCACGCGACTGGCGCTGACCACCGCCACCACCCTGCTTCGGCCGCGGTGCGCCCGCGTCCAGTCGCAGCGGTGCGGAAGGCTCGTAGCCGGGTACCGGGTTGATCGCGATGTCCTGCTTCAGCAGCTTGCGGATGTCGTGCAGCAATCCGCTCTCGTCGTGGCTGACCAGCGAAATCGCCAGGCCTTCCATGCCGGCGCGACCGGTGCGGCCGATGCGATGCACATAGTCCTCGGCCACCGACGGCAGATCGAAGTTGATCACGATCGGCAGCTGGTCGATATCGATACCGCGAGCGGCGATATCGGTGGCCACCAGCACGGTGATGCGGCCGCTCTTGAAATCGCTCAGGGCGCGGGTGCGAGCGTTCTGGCTCTTGTTGCCGTGGATAGCGGCTGAGCGCAGGCCCGAGGCATTGAGAAAGGTGACCAG
>CAIKJM010000115.1 GCA_903827735.1 uncultured Rhodanobacter sp.
GACCGCATGCGCACGACCCAGCTCTACGCCGAGTACGAGTGGCACGCGGCCGACAAATTGACCATTACGCCCGGCGTGAAGGACGTTGACTTCAAGCGCTATATCGACGCGCCGATCAACCAGACCACCAAGACGCCGCTGTACTACGACCAGACCTCGCAGAAAACGCTGGGTTTTCTTACCGCCAACTATCTGCTGCGCGACGACTGGAGCATTTACGGCACCGTAGCGCAGGGCTTCCTGGCGCCCAACCTCGACGAGTTTTACGTGAGCAATCCGGGCCAGAACAAGATCAGGCCGGAAGAAACCAAGAACTACCAGTTCGGCACGGTGTACAAGACCGATCGCTTCAACGCCGACGCGGACGTCTATTTCATCAATTTCCAGAACTACGCGTTCTCCACCACGATTCCAGGCACCACCGATCCGCTCAACTACGAAGCCAAGGGTGCGTACATCAAGGGCATCGAGGCCGAAGCCACGTATTACTTAGGCGCCGGCACCAGCGCATTCGTCAACGGATCGGCGCAGGACGCCACCTTCAAGGGCTCGAAGCTCGACGTGCCGAACGTGCCCAACCGCACCGCGGCGATCGGCGTGCTGTATGAAGACCAGGGTTTTTCCGCGTCGCTGTACGACAAGTTTTCCGGCCGCCAGACCGCCTACAACAGCACGTTCAATCCGGACATCGCCAGTACGGCCACCTCGACCATCCACAGCGGCGGGTTCTGGCAGGCAGCGGCCAGCATCGGCTATGGCCAGAACCTCAACGGTCCGGTCTTCAAGAGCTACAAAGTTCGGCTGGAAGTAGACAACCTGTTCGCCAGCCAGAACCTCGTCATCAATTCTGTCAGCGGCAATACCGGCTCGTATTACGTGCTGCCCGGCCGCAGTTGGTTTGCGTCCGTGTCGCTGGGACTCTGATCGGGGAGTGCGCGCGCATAACCTCTAAGTCGTTTGAAAGCGATCGGCGTAATACTGTGCGCTTGTCCCATGCCGCTCCGACAAACCATGCGGAACGACAACCGGAGGAGCGCACGTTGCACATTATTCTCGTGGAAGACGACGCCCAGCTCGGTGCTGCGATTCAGCGTGCGCTGGAGCGTCTGTCCTATACGGTGACCTGGCTGCACGATGGTCGCGCCGCGCTGGGCGCGCTACGCGACGAAACCGCCGACCTGATGCTGCTGGACCTCGGGCTCCCGGGCAAGGATGGTCTGGACGTGCTGATCGAAGCCAGACGCAACAACATCAAGACCCCGGTGCTGGTGATGACCGCGCGCGATACGCTGGAGGCGCGCGTCGCCGGACTTGACGCCGGCGCCGACGATTATCTGGTCAAACCCTTCCATCTCGACGAGCTGGGCGCGCGCATCCGTTCGCTGACCCGACGCGTGCAGGGTCTGGCCGCCAATCGTATCGATGCGGGCGTGCTCAGCCTCGACCTGGGCACCTCGGAAGTGACCTTTCGCGGCGAACGCGTCGAGCTGACCCGGCGTGAGTTTTCGCTACTGCAGACGCTGATGGAACGGGCCGGGCGACTGGTTCGCCGCGAGAGCCTGGAAAACTCGCTGTACGGGCTGGACAACGCCGTGGGCAGCAGCGCGCTGGAAGTGCTGGTGCACGCGCTGCGGCGCAAGCTGAGCTTCGAGACGATCCAGAACGTGCGCGGCTTCGGCTACATGATTCCGCGAGAACCGCAATGACATCGCCCAGCCTGCGCGCGCGGCTGCGCTGGTTGATCGTGATCGTGCTGGTCGTGGTGCTGGTGCCGCTGGGCGCGCTGAGTTTTCAGCGCACGATCAAAGAAGTCGACGAACTGATGGACGGGCGCCTGGCGGAGTCGGCCCGCACGCTAGAAGTGCTGATCCAGCATGCCGGTATCGCCTCGCTGCGCGGCAGCGACGGTCAGGGCGATCTTGTGCCGGTACCCAGCGAGGCCGCGATCAAGCTGGCGCGCAGTAAACACACCTATACCTACGAGGCCGAGGTCGGCTTTCAGGTATTCGATCAGCTGGGCCATCCGACGCTGGGTACGGCGAACGTGGTCGAGCTACCCGCGCCAAAACCGGGCGACGCGGATTTTCAGGATCTGCGCATGGGCGACTACCGCTGGCGCGTCTACACGCTGCGCGATGCCGCTGAAGGCGTGGTGATACGCACCGCCGAACGCTACGACAGCCGCAACGGTATTCTCCAAGCGCTCTGGATCGACCACGGCGTGCCGCTGCTGCTCGGGCTGCCGTTGCTGGCCCTGCTGGTCGGCTGGGCGGTGACACGCGGACTGCGCCCACTGGCCGCGCTGGCGAATGCACTGTCGGCGCGCGAGCCGGGCAGCCGTCAGCCCATTCGTCTGGATCACGCGCCGCAGGAACTGCAGCCGGTGCTGGCCGCGCTCAACGCGCAGCTCGAACGTCAGGAAGATGCGCTCGAGCGCGAGCGGCGCTTCAGCGCGGACGTGGCGCACGAGCTGCGCACGCCGCTGGCCTCGATCATGATCAATCTCGAAAGTGCGCTGGCCACCCACGATTTGCAAGAGGCGCAGGACAGCCTCGGCGGCGCGCAGCACAGCGTGGTCGCGCTGGCGCGGCGGATCGAACAGCTGCTCGCCCTGGCGCGACTCGAAGCGGGCGTCGCCGCGCGCCAGCACACGACAATCGATCTGGTCGAGGTCGCCAGCGATGTGATCGAAGAGCTGACCACCATCATCGCGGAAAGTGGTGTGCAGCTCGACTTCATGCGGCTCCATCC
>CAIKJM010000116.1 GCA_903827735.1 uncultured Rhodanobacter sp.
CGACGCAGTGAATGATGCGTACGACGCCATGGGCTTTCCGCTACGCAAGCTGGATCGCGTCAGTCGGGGTGGCCTCAAATTGTTGACGCGCGTCACGCCGCATCGTTTCCAGTTGGCGTTCACCGTGGCGATGGAGCATTTCACCGCCATCGTTTCCGAATACACCTTCCGTCACCCGACGATACAGGCGAAGTTCACGCCCGAAGCGCGCAGATTCATGCTTTGGCATATGTTGGAAGAAACCGAGCACAAGTCCGTCGCGTTCGACGTCTACCAATCGACCGGTGGAAGCTACTTCACCCGCGTGCTCGCGATGATCGTGTCGACCGGCTTCCTGATCGGTACGCTCCTCCTGTTCCAGCTGTGGATCCTGGCCGTCGATGGCTCCTTCGGAACGGTGCTGCGACATCCTCGCGGCATCGCCGGCATTTATGGACCACGCGGACTCTGGGCCAGCGTCTTCCGGCCGTATCTCGATTTCTTCCGGCCCAGCTTTCATCCGAGCCATCACGATACCGAAGCGTTGCTGATCGAGATTCAGGATCGGCTGTTCAGTTCGCAGCACGGCGAACTAAAAAATCAGCTGAAGAAAACCATCATGCCGCGCACACGCACGATGGCGGCGGCCTGAAGCGCAGGTCGACGACGCCCGTCGTCGACCGCTGTTTGAATGCACGCTGCAGCCGGGAGGATCGATGAATCGCATCAGTCGCAGCATCAAAAGGTCGGTGCAGGCACAAGCCTCGCACGTGCCGCCCGATGTCCCGGTCCGGCACATGGATTTCAGCTTCGAATCCGCCAATCTGGTTCGCTACGTCTACGACAACGATCCGTTCTACTCGGCGTTGCTGATGACGTTCTCGGCCGTGATTCCACATGGCGAACGCTTCTTCATCGAGTCGGTGCGCAATTATCGCGGGCAGATTCGTGACGCACGCTTGCAGGACCGCGTGACTGGCTTCATCGGGCAGGAAGCGATGCACGGGAAGGAACACGACACGATGAACGAGGCCTACGATGCGATGGGCTTCCCGTTGTTGCGCATCGACAGCCTGAGTCAGCGCGGCTTCAAATGGTTTGCGCGGCTTGCGCCCAAACGCATGCAACTGGCATTCACGGTCGCAATCGAACATTTGACCGCGATCATTTCCGAGTACACCTTCCGCCGCCCCGAGATTCAAGCCAAGTACGATCCCGAAGCGCTGAAGTTCACACTCTGGCACATGGTCGAAGAAACCGAACACAAAGCGGTCGCCTTCGATGTTTACGAGGCCACTGGCGGCGGCTACCTCACGCGCATCAGCACGATGATCGTATCGCTGATAGGCCTAGGACTACCGATTGCGATCTTTCACTTGTGGATTATCGCGGCGGACCGCTCGGTGGGAACCGTGCTGCGCCATCCACGCGGGATCGCCGGTGTTTATGGTCGACGCGGACTGATCATGAGCCTCGCGCCCGCATTCTTCGATTTTTTCAGGCCCAGCTTTCATCCCAGCCAGCACGATACCGACGCGCTCCTCGTGCAGATGCACGAGCGCCTGTTCAGCGAGCGCGGCGAACTGGCCGCTCAGATCAAGAAGACGATCGTGCCCAGGCA
>CAIKJM010000117.1 GCA_903827735.1 uncultured Rhodanobacter sp.
CCACCACACAAGCTACGGTGACGTGCGGGCGCCAAACGTCGGCGTCGGTTTTGGCAGGGGCGAGTGTTTCGATCATGGAAGGGTGACGGCACTGGAAATGTCGCCATTGTGCCATCACCTAGTGGTGTGTCCGAGCGGCCGCGGCGGGAAAAAGCCGCATCCGCGGCGGCGTATACTTCGTATCAAAGTTGAGCTACCTAAGAAACCATGGCCCAAGAATCCGAACACGAACAAGGCGGCGGTCGCGGTCTGGCGGTGGAAATCGCCAAGCCGGAAGTCGCTCGTCCGCCACTTTTTCAAGTCTTTTTGTTGAATGATGACTTTACCCCGATGGATTTCGTGGTAGAGGTATTGCGAAGCTTCTTCAATCTCGATCAGGAGCAGGCAGTGCAGGTGATGTTGCATGTACACACCCGGGGCAAAGGCGTGTGCGGTGTCTTCACCAGGGAGGTTGCCGAAACCAAGGTGACTCACGTCAACGAATATTCACGCTCACACCAACACCCGTTGCTTTGCACTATGGAAAAGCTCTGAGCGACCCCACTTCGTGATCATCGCGGCGCCACTGGCCGCTCAACTTTGCAAGCGGAGACGATCCGAATGTTCAGCAAGGATCTGGAAGTAACCATCGGCCATTGCTACAAGCAGGCCCGCGAACAGCGCCACGAGTTCATGACCGTGGAGCACCTGCTCTTGGCACTGACCGAAAATCAGTCGGCCCTGGGCGCACTGCGCGCCTGCGGCGTCGATCTACCGCGGCTCTCGTCCGAGCTTGAGCGCATCATCCTCGAAACCGTGCCCGTATTGCCGCAGGGCGACGAGCGCGACACGCAGCCGACGCTGGGCTTCCAGCGGGTGCTGCAGCGTGCCGTTTACCATGTGCAGTCGTCGGGTCGCAAAGAAGTCACCGGCGCGAATGTGCTGGTGGCGATCTTCGGTGAAAAGGACTCGCACGCCGTGTATTTCATGCATCAGCAGGAAATCACCCGGCTCGACGTGGTCAATTACATCTCGCACGGCATCGCCAAGATCGGCGACGACGCGGCGGCCAGCAGCCCGAACACCGAGCGCGAAGGCGAAGAAGGCGGCGAGCCGAAGGGCACTCCACTGCACGAATTCGCCAGCAACCTCAACGAACTGGCGCTGGAAGGCAAGATCGATCCGCTGATCGGCCGCGCCGACGAAATCGAGCGCACCATCCAGGTGCTGTGCCGCCGCCGCAAGAACAACCCGCTTTACGTGGGTGAGGCCGGCGTGGGAAAAACCGCGCTGGCGGAAGGTCTGGCCAAGCGTATCGTCGACGGCGAAGTGCCCGAGGTGCTCGAAAGCGCCACGATCTGGTCGCTGGACCTCGGCGCCTTGGTTGCGGGTACCAAGTACCGCGGCGATTTCGAAAAGCGTCTGAAAGCGGTGATCGGCCAGCTAAAGAAGCAGCCGGGCGCGATCCTCTTCATCGACGAGATCCACACCATCATCGGCGCCGGCTCGGCGTCAGGCGGCACGATGGACGCGTCCAACCTGATCAAGCCCATGCTGGCTTCGGGCGAACTGCGCTGCATCGGTTCGACCACGTTCCAGGAATACCGCGGCGTGTTCGAGAAGGATCGCGCGCTGGCGCGCCGTTTCCAGAAGATCGACGTGGTCGAGCCGACCGTGGCCGACAGCCTGGAAATTCTCAAAGGCCTGCGCTCGCGCTTCGAGGAGCATCACCACGTCACCTATACCAACGAGGCGCTGAAGGCCGCAGTGGATTTGTCGGTGAAGCATATTCCCGACCGACTGCTGCCTGACAAGGCGATTGATGTGATCGATGAGGCGGGCGCGCGTCAGCGCCTGCTGCCGGAAGATCAGCGCACCGGCAAGATCGATGTGACCGAGGTCGAGTACATCGTGGCCAAGATGGCGCGTATTCCGGCCAAGCAGGTGTCGGCTTCCGATCGCGATGTGCTGCGTAACCTCGAGCGCAACCTGAAGATGGTTGTGTTCGGTCAGGATCCGGCGATCGAGGCGCTGGCTGCGTCGATCAAGATGGCCCGTTCGGGGCTGGCCGATCCGTCCAAGCCGATTGGTTGCTTCCTGCTCGCTGGCCCGACCGGCGTCGGCAAGACCGAAGTCACCAAGCAATTGGCCATGCAGCTCGGCATCGAGATGATCCGTTTCGACATGTCGGAGTACATGGAAGGTCATTCCGTGTCGCGACTGGTGGGTGCCCCTCCGGGCTATGTCGGGTTCGACCAGGGCGGCCTGCTGACCGAAGCGGTGGTGAAGCATCCGCATGCGGTGCTGCTGCTGGACGAAATCGAGAAGGCGCATCCGGATGTGTTTAACATCCTGCTGCAGGTCATGGATCGCGGTGTGCTGACCGATACCAACGGTCGCGAGGCCAACTTCAAGAACGTCGTGGTGGTGATGACCACCAACGCCGGTGCAGCGCTGGCGTCACGCCGCAGCATGGGTTTTGTCGAGCAGAAGCACGATTCGGACGCGATGGAAGTGATTCGCCGCACTTTCACGCCGGAGTTCCGCAACCGCCTGGATGCCATCATCCAGTTCGGCGCGCTGGACTTCGAGCACATCCTGCGCGTGGTCGACAAGTTCCTGATCGAGCTGGAAAGCCAGCTCAGCGAGAAGCACGTTAGCCTGGATGTCGATGCCGATGCCCGCCGCTGGCTGGCGGACCACGGCTTCGATCCGCAAATGGGCGCCCGCCCGATGGCGCGCGTGATCCAGGAGAAGGTGAAGCGTGCGCTGGCCGACGAGCTGCTGTTCGGCAAGCTGGCGGAGGGCGGTCTGGTCCGACTCAGCGTGCGCGATGGCGAGCTGCAGGTGGACTGCGAGAGCATCGAACCGGTGGAAGTCACCGAGTCGGCGGGCTGAGAGCTGTCTGGGTTTGGGATAAATACACATCCCAAACCCAGTTCCCGCGCAACAACGCAAAAAGCCGCGCATTGCGCGGCTTTTTCGTCAGCATGAGTAGGGTCGAATAGGGCCTAGGCCGCGCGACTTACTTCATGCGGTACGTAATACGTCCTTTGCTCAGGTCGTATGGGGTCATCTCGATCTTGACCTTGTCGCCCGTGAGAATGCGGATGTAATGCTTGCGCATACGACCGGAGATGTGAGCGATGATCACGTGCCCGTTCTCCAGCTGTACGCGAAACATGGTGTTGGGCAGGGTCTCCTGGACCGTGCCTTCCATTTCGATGACGTCGTCTTTGGCCATGTGTTCCGGTAGTCACGCACAGCCGTCATGGCTGCTAAGCCGCCGATTATGCCATGGATAAGCGTTTGGTTAAACAATCATCAGCGATGAAATCGAGAGGCGGGTAATCGTCCACCGGCGTCAGGCGAAGTATTCATCCAGCTTGTTGCGGATTTCCTGCTCGATCATGCCTTTCATGGGCGACAGCATCAGGCCCAGCTCCGCGTGTACCACCACGGCATCGGCCGCCACCGCGATCGTGCCGTTCACGCCGGAGCGGGAGAATTTCAGGGTGTCGCCCTGCCACTGGGTTTCGGTGGCGAATTTCTCGCGCAGCTTCACCGCAACTTTGTCGACGACGGCGCGAGCGTCGGCCATCGGCAGATGGTGCGGCCGACGAATATCGATCTTGGCCATGAAGGGCTCCTTGAGTGAACCACTATCCTAAAGACCGCCATCTTAATGACGCCTGGGCGTTAGGACGTGACGGACTGCATGGTAAAGTTTTGACGTCTATTCTTTGGTTGATCCATGCGCATCGAATTTCCCAATGTGGCCCGAGAGGATTTTCATTGGACGCAGGCGCAGCTCACCATCGGCAGCGCGCCCGACAATGACCTCGTGCTGGCCGCGACGCAGGCCGCTCCCAAGCATCTGCGCATCCAGCAGGATCGCCGCGGCCTGGTGCTGCAGGTGCTGCCCAGTGCCAGCCGCATCCACGTCAACGCGCGACCTGTCAGAGAGAAGGCGCTGCTGCGCGCGGGCGATGTGATCAGCGTCGGTGATTGCCGCATGCTGCTGCGCGACGATCAGGATCTGTCGGAGAGAGATTCTCCTGCGCTGCCCAAGCAGGCCCGATGCACGGTGGCGTTGCGTGCGGTATCGGGTCCCCTATCGGGCCGCGTGTTGCCGCTGGAGTCCAGTCTCGAACTCGGCGCTCAGGGGCGCTATCCGCTGGAGTTGCCGCAGGGTGAGTCGGCTTCGCTGCGCATCCATTGGCAGGATGGCCGGCTGATGCTGGAGCCGATGCAGTTCTCCGAGCGCTTTCCGCTGCGTGTGAACGGTGTTACAGCCCACACCGTGGCCCTGCAGCCGGGCGACCAGATCGGCGTAGCCATGCACCGTTTCGTGGTCGATGCGCCGGGCATGGAGCCCGAGCCGGAAATCGTGATGCCGGTGCCGCTGCCGCCGACATTGCCCGAGGCGGCCGCCGGTCCGACCGGCGAGGTCTGGTGGTTGATCACCACGGCTGCTCTGATTGCCTTGGGTATTGCGCTGGTGCTGCTGATCCATCGTCGTTGAGCGTTTACTGGGTGGGGCTAAAGCACCTCTGGTCGGTTAGCCATCACGTTCTGCGCCGCGTCATAATGCCGGTTCCGCCCTTTGATGGATGCCAGCGTACGTGAGCAGAATCTGGAATTTCAGCGCCGGTCCGGCGGCCATGCCGCAAGAAGTGCTCGAACGCGCCCAGCGCGAGATGCTGGAGTGGAACGGCAGCGGTGCCTCGGTGATGGAGCAGTCCCATCGCGGCAAGCGTTTTGTCGAGATGGCCGCGCAGACCGAGGCCGACCTGCGCAAGCTGCTCGACATTGCCGACGATTACGCCGTGCTTTTTCTGCAGGGCGGGGCGACGCAGCTGTTCGCGCAGATTCCGATGAACCTCGCGGCGGCCGGCGACAGTGCGGATTACATCGATACCGGTCACTGGAGCAGCAAGGCGATCAGCGAGGCGGAGCCGTATATCCATGTGAATGTCGCGGCCAGCGCCCAAGCGGACGACTATCGCAGCATCCCGGCGCGCGATACCTGGCAGCTCGATTCGAGCGCCTCTTACGTGCACTACACGCCGAACGAGACGATCCACGGCGTCGAGTTTCACAGCGTGCCCGAGGTGGGCTCGGTACCGCTGATCGCCGACATGTCGTCGAGCATTTTGTCCGAGCCACTGGACGTATCCCGCTTCGGCCTAATTTATGCGGGTGCGCAGAAAAATATCGGCCCATCCGGGCTGGTCCTGATGATCATCCGCCGCGATCTGCTGGAACGCACTGGCCGGCCGATGGCGAAAATCTTTCGTTTCGCCGAGCAGGCCTCGAACGATTCCATGCTCAACACGCCCAATACCTGGGGCTGGTATCTGGCGGGGCTGACGTTTCAGTGGCTCAACGCGCTGGGCGGTCTGCCCGTGATGGCCGAGCGCAACCGCATCAAGGCCGAGCTGCTCTACGGCACGATCGATGGCTCCGGCGGCTTTTACCGCAACCCCGTCGCCGTGCCGGCACGCTCGCGCATGAATGTGCCTTTCACGCTGCACGACAGCGCGCTGGATGCATCCTTCCTCAAGCAGTCCGAAGACGCCGGCCTGCTGGCGCTAAAAGGGCACAAAGCCGTGGGCGGCATGCGCGCATCGCTGTACAACGCCGTGCCGCTGGAAGCCGTGCAGGCATTGACGACCTTTATGCGTGACTTTGCCAGTCGACATGGGTGAGTGGTCAAGAGATGGGTATTTCGGGCAAGATGCCTGATGTAATTTGGACTTCTTTACTTCCAGGCGGCTAAATCGATGAGCGATTCCAAGACCCCGCTGTCGGAAATGCGCGAGCGTATCGACAGCATCGACCGGCAGATCCAGCAGCTGATTTCCGAGCGCGCCAAGCGCGCCCAGGAAGTGGCGAAGGTGAAAGGTGAGGGGCTTTCGGCCATCGACTATTACCGACCCGAGCGCGAGGCTCACGTGTTGCGCATGGTGGTAGACCGCAACGATGGCCCGCTGTCCGATACGGAAATGGTGCGGCTGTTTCGCGAGATCATGTCCTCCTGCCTGGCGCAGGAAGATCCGCTGAAGATCGGCTTTCTCGGCCCCGAAGGCACCTTCAGCGAACAGGCCGTGCGCAAGCACTTCGGTCACGCCGCCTACGGTCTGCCGCTGGGCAGCATCGAGGAAGTGTTCCAGGAGGTGGCAGCCGGCCACGCCGACTTCGGCGTGGTGCCGGTGGAAAATTCCGGTCAGGGCATGATCCAGATCACGCTGGATATGTTCCTCACCTCCGAAGCCACCATCTGCGGTGAGGTGGAGCTGCGCGTCCACCAGTGCCTGCATTCGCTGGCCGGCAGGATCGAGGACGTGAAGCGCGTCTACGCCCATGCGCAGTCGCTGCAGCAGTGCAAGACCTGGCTGCGCATCAACCTGCCCAACGTGGAATGCATCGCGGTCGGCAGTAACGCCGAGGCGGCGCGCATGGCGCGTCACGCGGATGACGCGGCGGCAATTGCCGGCGAAACCGCTGGCAAGATTTACGGGCTGAAGACGCTGGCCACAGGTATCGAAGATCGCGCCGACAACACCACGCGCTTTTTGGTCATCGGCCGGTCGCTGTTTCCGCCCTCGGGCAACGACCGCACCTCGCTGCTGGTTACCGTGAACGACCAGCCGGGCGCGCTTTACGCCGTGCTCAGTCCGTTCGCCAAGAACGACGTCAGCCTCAACCGCATCGAGTCGCGGCCGGCGCATACGGGCAAGTGGCAGTACGCGTTCTTCATCGATGTTTCCGGGCATATCGATGATGAAAGGTTGCAGGCGGCGGTTGCGGAAATCAGCGAGACGGCGGCCACTGTTCGTGTGCTGGGTTCGTATCCTGTCGCCTTGCCCTGAGATGAAAGGCTCTTGTTGCGTGGTTGATCGTTGTTGAATTTGTTTTGGAGAAAGTTGATTGAACGCTTTTGACTGGACCAGTCAGCCGGGTCAGGCGCTGCACGGCGATCTTCGCGTGCCGGGTGACAAGTCGGTCTCGCATCGCGCCCTGATGCTGTCGGCTATCGCCGAGGGCAAGTCGCATATCCGCGGCTTTCTCGAGGGCGAAGATACCCGCGCCACCGCGGCCGTGCTGTCTCAGTTAGGTGTGCGTATCGAGACGCCGTCGGCGGGCGAGCGGGTGGTGCATGGCGTGGGTCTGCACGGTCTGCGCGGCTCGTCGAAACCGCTCGATTGCGGCAATGCCGGCACCGGCATGCGTCTGCTGACGGGTTTGCTGGCCGGGCAAGCGTTCGACAGCGAGCTGGTCGGCGATGCCTCCTTGTCGAAGCGGCCGATGCGCCGCGTTACCGATCCGCTGACGCAGATGGGCGCGCTGATCGACACGCGTGACGGTCTGCCACCGCTGATCGTGCATGGCGGTCAGCATATGCGCGGCATCCATTACGAGTTGCCTGTGGCCAGTGCGCAGGTGAAGTCGGCGCTGCTGCTCGCCGGTCTTTACAGCGAAGGCGTCACCGAGATTATCGAGCCGCATCCGACCCGTGACTACACCGAGCGGATGCTGGCGGCGTTCGGTTGGCCGATCGACTTTTCGCCGGGTCACGCCAGCCTCGAAGGCGGCCACACGCTGCACGCGACGGATGTCGAGGTGCCGGCCGACTTTTCCTCGGCGGCATTTTTCCTGGTCGCCGCCAGCATCGTGCCGGGTTCGCAGCTGCGGCTGCCGGCGGTGGGCTTGAACCCTCGCCGTACCGGCCTGCTGCACGCGCTGCGCCTGATGGGCGCGAACATCGCGATTGAGTCGCCGCGCGAGAGCGGCGGCGAGCCGGTGGGTGATCTGGTGGTCCGATACGCGCCACTGAACGGCATCGAGTTGCCCGAGTCGCTGGTGCCCGACATGATCGACGAATTTCCGGTGCTGTTCATTGCGGCGGCGGTGGCGTCGGGAACGACCACGATCCGCGGTGCGGCCGAGCTGCGGGTGAAGGAGTCCGATCGCATTGCGTCGATGGCGAACGGCCTGCGCGCGCTCGGTGTTTCCATCGAGGAGACGCCAGACGGCGCGATCATCCGCGGCGGCACGCTCGGCGGTGGTTCAGTGGAGACCCATCTCGACCATCGCATCGCGATGAGCTTTGCCGTCGCCGGCCTGGTCGCCGAGGCGCCGGTGCGCATCCACGATTGCAGCCATGTCGCTACGTCGTTTCCCGGTTTTCTGGAGCTGGCCAACGGCTGCGGCTTCGCGCTGCGGTCGGTCGGGTAGGCTGCGCGATGCGCCTCACACAATCCGGTTGGCGACGCGATGCGACCTCGTCGGGAGACTCCCATGACTGACGCCGCGCCTGCCTTCATCGTCGCCATACCGGCCCGTTACGCCTCCACGCGCCTTCCGGGCAAGCCGCTGCGTGACATTGCCGGCGTGCCGATGGTGGTGCGGGTGGCGCAGCGCGCGCTGCAGGCGGGAGCGGCTCAGGTCGTCGTGGCGGTGGACGATTCCCGCATCGCGGACGCGCTGTCAGGGTACGCCGTCGATATCTGCATGACGCGTGCGGATCATGCCTCGGGCAGCGACCGGCTCGCCGAATGCGCCGCTTATTACGGCTGGGCCGACGATGCCATCGTGGTGAACCTCCAGGGTGACGAACCGTTTGCGCCGGCAGCCGGCATTCGTGAAGTGGCGCAGGCGCTGGCTGAGGACGACGCGCCGATGGCGACGCTCGCTACGCCGATCAGTGACGCGCATGAGCTGTTCGACCCGAACGTGGTGAAGCTGGTGCGCACGGCGGGCGGTCGCGCGCTGTACTTCAGCCGTGCGCCGCTGCCGTGGGCGCGCGACGCGTTTGCCGTGGAGCGCAACGTGTTGCCGCCAGAGCTGCCTTTTCTGCGGCATATCGGTATCTATGCGTATCGTGCGGGGTTTCTCAGGCAGTACACCACCCTATCGCGCACGACGCTGGAGCAGGCCGAGTCCCTAGAGCAGCTGCGCGTGCTCGAACACGGCTACGCCATCGCGGTGCGCATGACGCCCGAACCGTTTCCACCGGGCATCGACACGCTCGAAGACCTGCAGCGTGCCGAGCAGTGGTTGCAGCGACAGGGCTGATGCTTCATCGGGCCCCCAGTCACTGGGTCCCCGCGTCCGCTGGGATGACGGAGCAGGCAGTTTTTGTGCTGGCACTAACCCGTTAGATCAGAGCTCGTCGCAGTCGAACGTGAGTACCGTCGGCACATCCACTTCGTAATCGACGTCCGCGCGCTCGAAGCCGAACAGCTTCAGAAATTCGTGCTTGTAGCCGGCGTAGTCGCTGATCTCGAACAGGTTCTCGGTGGTGACCTGCGGCCACAGTTCCTTGCAGCGGGCCTGCACGTCGTCGCGCAGCTCCCAGTCGTCCAGCCGCAGGCGGTGCTCGTCGTCGG
>CAIKJM010000118.1 GCA_903827735.1 uncultured Rhodanobacter sp.
CCACCAGCCGGGCTTGCCCGTGCCGTCAGCCCGCTCGGCGGCCGCGTAGTCAGACGCTTTTGCCGGCCCGGAGCGGCGAATACCTTCCAGCAGCGAATCCATGCCCGCGCGCTGATCGCGAAGCAGTGCCTGCGCGTTGCGGTAAGCCCAGTGATGCGCGCGCTGCGTGCGCCAGCCGCGATGCAGGCCGATATCGCCAGCCGGAACAAAACACGCCTCGTGCGCCCAGCACTCCGCCAGCTGCCCGCTGGCCAGCGCCTCGTCCAGCCAGACCATCGGGTAGCTCCCGAGGCGAGCATGCAGCACGAGATAAGGGCTGCGCGCGACCACGCTGATCGTGTCGATCTGCAGCAGCCGCATCTGTTCGATGGCCGTGACGACATCGGCTCGGCGGGCGCGTCGCCGCCGCGGCTGAAGCATGCCCTGCGCGTGCAGATGCAGCAACCTTGCCTGGGTCGCGGTGATGACGTGAGTATGCCCGCTTGCGGATTTCAACGACACGGGAGCTTCACGGATTCGCGAACACGATGACGACGCCTCACAAGACAAGATTCATATGGTCGCGCTTCCTTGATCAAACCCTCGCCTTGGGAGTGCTTCGGTTCAATGCGGCCTGCGTCAATCGCTTCGTTTCGACGATTTCGCAGAAGAACAGGAGCACAGCGGGGCATGCGTCATTCACCTTCCTCATTCTGGCACGGAGTATCCATCATGAAATTCTGCAAGCCATTGACCGGCGCTTTCACCGTCGGCATTCTTTTCTTTAGCGCCGCGGTTTTCGCGCAAGACATGTCGACGCCACCGGCCGGCGCCGCGGCGCCTGCATTGCCCTCGCCCAATACCGCCGATATGCAGACGCCCAAGGGCGAAGTGACCGTCAACAGTGCCCCTGCCAATGCACCGAGCATTGCGCCGGCGCCTTCGTTCGAGCAGTTGTCTGGTGGCGGCAAGTCCATCAGCGAGAGTCAGGCCGAGGCCTACCCGCCGCTGGCCAACGACTTTGTTCATGCCGACAGCAATCGCGACGGCAAGATCAGCAAGCCCGAATACCTGCACTGGCTAAAGCAGCTCTGACGCTCGGGCGTAAAAAAAACGGCCGCAGCATGTGTCTGCGGCCGTTTTTTTTTGCGTTCTTTGTGAGAGACTTTCCAATGCGCAATCGGGGATGCGTGGCTCGGAAATCTGGCTCGATCCTCACCCATCAGATTTTTCGGAGTTTTTCATGAAGCCTCTACTCCTTGTGACGCCGCTCGCCTTGCTAGCTGGCGCGGTCACCATGACGGCACGCGCACAGAATCCCAGTCCAACCGACATCCGCGCCTGCACCGGCATCGAAAGCGATGCGCAGCGCCTGGTCTGTTACGACCACGCCACCGGCCGCACCAACCTGCCCGCCGCGCAAAAGCGCGTGGATCAGCCCAGCGCCAATGCCTCTACCAGCGTATTCGGCCATGACAAATCGACCGCCGCGGTACCCAGTGACGCCAATGCGGACAAGCCGCTTTCGCTACTGGACAGCCGCTGGGAGCTGTCGCCAGAAAGCAAGTTGGGCACCTTCAACCTACGCGGGTACAAGCCGGTTTACCTGATGCCACTCTTCGTCACCAGCAACCAGAACACCGAGCCGAAGAGCCCTAATCCGGTCAATACGGTAACCACGCCACAGCCGCTGCAAAACAGCGAGGCGAAGTTTCAGCTCAGCCTGAAAACCAAGGTCTGGCAAGGCGTGTTCGGCGACTACGGCGACGTGTGGGTCGGCTATACGCAGGACTCGCACTGGCAGGTCTACAACTCGCAGGCCTCACGTCCGTTTCGCGAGACCAACTACGAGCCCGAGGCAATGCTGGTGTTCAACACCAATTACTCCGTGCTCGGTTGGGACGGCCGACTGCTCGGTATCGGCGTCGACCACCAGTCGAACGGCCGCTCCGATCCGCTATCGCGCAGCTGGAATCGCGTAATGGCCGATATCGGTTTTGAACGCGACAGCTGGACGGTGATGTTCCGCCCGTGGTGGCGCATCCCCGAGTCGCGCGCAAGCGACAACAATCCGGATATCAGCAACTACGTCGGCCGCGGCGACATGCAGATCATCCACGAGTGGAACGGTCAGGAATTCGGCCTGATGCTGCGCAGCTCCTTCCGCGGCGGCAGCGACGCGCACGGTGCTGCTCAGTTCACCTGGAGCTTTCCGTTGGTCGGCAATCTGCGCGGCTACATGGAAGCATTTAAGGGCTATGGCGAAAGCCTGATCGACTACAACCATAACGCCAGCTATATCGGGGCCGGTGTTTCCCTGCTCGACTGGTACTGATACAGTCAGAGCCGGATATTGCTCCTGCATTTCCGGCATACCGGCCATCCATGGCCATAAAAAAGCCGGGTGACTTGGCGTCGCCCGGCTTTCTGTTTTCGCAGCGCTAATCAACCCGACCGCTGATCTGACCACCGCCTCAATGGTGATGGCCACCGGTGCCGTGCACGTGGCCGTGCTCCAACTCTTCTGCAGTTGCAGCGCGCACGTCAGTCACTTCGATGGCGAAATGCAGGGTCTGGCCAGCGAGCGGGTGGTTGCCGTCGATGTAGATCGTGTTGCCCTCGACCTTGGTTACGGTCACGTTGATCTCGCCCTGTGGACCGCGCCCCTGAAACTGCATTCCTGGCTGGATATCTTCCACGCCCTGAAACGCCTCCTTTGGCACTTCTTGTATCAATTCGTCGTGGTGAATGCCGTAGCCCTCTTCAGGCGACACGTCGGCGTTGAACTTATCGCCCACTGTGCGGCCTTCCATCTGCTTCTCCAGTCCAGGGACGATCTGGCCGGTACCGTGCAAGTAGGTCAGCGGTTCGCGACCTTCGGAGCTGTCGACGACCTTGCCCTGATCATCGGTAAGCGTGTAGTGGAAGGCAGCGACAGCGTTGGCAGCAATTTGCATGTAAGTCTCGCGAATAGGTATGAGTCCGCCGGCCAGGCGCCGGCGTGAGACTCGAAGGCTACCAGAACCTTGCGAAATAGCAGTGAGCAAGATGCCGCAGGATTGGCGATACTGAACCATGATTTTTGTAGCCAACCCACGTCAACGCCGCCTGGTTACAGCGTTGCTGACTTGTGCCTGCTGGTTCGCAGCGGCGGCGGCCGCGAACCAGGTCTCCATGACCAGCGAAGCTGCACTGACGGCACAGATCGACAGCCAGATCAACCAGCCGCGTTTTGGCGCGGCCAGCTGGGGTATCTCCGTCGTTTCGCTGGACAGCGGTCGTACGCTATACGCCCATCGCGCCGATCAGCTGATGCAGCCGGCCTCGACCGCCAAGCTGTTCACTGCCGCGCTCGCGCTGTCGACTCTCGGCAGCGGATATCAAATGCCGACCCGCCTGCTCACCAGCGAGACGATCCACGATGGACGTCTAAACGGTCCCTTGGTGCTGTACGGCATGGGCGACCCGACGCTAGGTACCTCCAGCAGCGCCGACTGGGCGCCTCAGTTGGCTGATCAGCTTTATCAACGCGGCCTCCGGCAGGTTCACGGCGATCTGATCGCCGACGACAGCTACTTCACCGGGCCGAGCTTTGGCTCGGGTTGGGAAGCCGGCGATCTGCAAAGTTGGTTCGCGGTGCCGTCATCGGCCCTCAGCGTGGGCGAGAATATCGTCGATATCACGTTAACGCCGGCCGCGGCCGCAGGCCTGCCAGCCAGCCTCAGCCTTGACCCTGTCGACGCGAACCTGTCGCTGCTTGGCCAGGTCACAACAACGCTGTCACGCACGCCCGGGGACATCAACCTGTATCGCGCACCGGGAGACGGCAGGCTCTACGCCTTTGGCACAGTCCCGGCGAAATCATCGCCGCAGCACTTCAAACTATCCCTGCCCGACCCGGCCCTGGATGCTGGCGCGCAGCTGCGCAAGGCGCTGACCGATCGCGGCATTCTCGTCACCGGCCGGCTCCGCACACTGCACTGGCCACAGGACGATACTGCTCTGATATCGCGCGCGGAAACGCTGGCCGAATTCCGCTCGCCGCCGCTAATGGATATTCTGCAGCGGGGGCTCAAGCGCTCGCAGAACCTCTATCTGCAAAATATTTTTCTCAGCGTCGGAGCGCACCAGCAGTCGATCGAAACGGCCACCGGCATTGTTCCCTTTGCCAGTACCGAGCAATGGTCGGCCAAGGCGCTTCAGCAGCTGCTGGCCGATATGGGTACGCCGCCGGCGGCGGCCTTCATTGAGGAAGGCACCGGATTGTCACGGCGTGACTTAGTAACGCCCACGGCGATGGTGCGACTGCTCACTTACCTGGCAGCTCAGCCGTACGCTAGCCAATTGCAGGACGCGTTGCCGATTGCCGGCGTTGATGGCACGCTGGCTGCACAGCTTCGCCATACGGCCGCGGAGAACAACGTCCATGCCAAGACCGGCAGCATGACTTACGTGCACTGCCTGGTTGGCTATGTGACCAGTGCCGCGGGCGAGCGGCTGGCGTTCGCGATCATGCTCAACAACTACGAGCCGCCGGCAGACGGGCCCAGTGCCGGCGCCGATGTCAACGCCATCGCCCTGTTGCTGGCCAATTTTCACGGGCGCAGCTGAACTTAGCGTGCGCCGCGTGGTTGCAGAAAGCGTTTAGCCGCCCAGGCGTGCCAGCGTGTCCTTGCCAATCTTTTCCGGCGTATCAGTCGGCGCGTAGCGCTTCACCACTTGGCCGTTTTCATCGACGAGAAACTTGGTGAAATTCCACTTGACCGATTCGCTGCCCAAAATGCCCTTACCTTCGCTCTTCAGCCATTGGTAGAGCGGATCGGCATGGTCGCCATTGACCTCGATCTTGGCGAACATGGGGAAAGTGACGTCGTAACGAGTGCTGCAAAACGTCTTTATTTCTTCGGCGTCACCGGGCTCCTGATGACCAAACTGGTCGCAGGGAAAGCCCAACACCACCAGCCCCTTGTCGCGCTGATCCTGCCAAAGGTTTTCTAGGCCCTTGTACTGCGGAGTGAAACCGCACTTGGAGGCCACGTTGACGATCAACAGGGTTTTTCCGCGAAACTCGCCAAGCGAGCGCTCATGGCCATCGATATCGCGGACGGTGAAATCGTAGACGCTGGACATACGGCTAGCTCCTGCTGTGGGGTTAACTCGTTGAAGTCTACGCCATCACCGAAGCCGTCCGTGACATAGAATGCCGTTTTAGTGCAAAAGACAGGCTATGCCGTGATCCGCTTCGTTGATGTGCACAAATCCTACCGCGTCGACAGTCGCGACATCCCGGCGCTGAAGCCTTTCAGCCTTGAGATCGCCGATGGCGAGGTGTTCGGCATCATCGGTCTCTCCGGCGCGGGCAAATCGACACTTATACGGCTGATCAATTTACTTGAGCGGCCCAGCGGCGGCACCATCTTAGTTGGTGATACCGAAATGACGGCACTGGCCGAGCCGGCGCTGCGCGCGCAGCGCCGGCGCATCGGCATGATTTTCCAGCACTTCAATCTGCTCGCCTCGCAGACAGTGGCCGATAACGTGGCCTTTCCCATGCGCCTGGCCGGCGAACGTGACGACGCCGTTTTGCGCAAGCGTGTGGACGAGCTGCTGGCGCGGGTCGGTCTGACCGATCACGCGGACAAATATCCGTCGCAGCTCTCCGGCGGCCAGAAGCAGCGCGTCGGCATTGCGCGCGCCCTGGCCAACAAACCGTCGATCTTGCTGGGCGACGAAGCCACCAGCGCGCTCGAACCGCAAACCACCGCCTCGGAGCTGGATCTACTGGCTGAGATCAATCGGGAGTTGAAGCTCACCATCGTGCTGATCACGCACGAAATGGACGTGGTGCGCCGAGTCTGCGATCGGGTCGCCGTGCTGGACGCCGGCGAGATCGTGGAGCGCGGCAGTGTGATCGACGTCTTTCTGCACCCGCAGCATGCCACCACCAAGCGCTTCGTCAACGAGGCGTTGCCCGAGGAAGCTATCGGCGACGAAGCGGCGTTCGCGCGCGTGCCCGGACGCATCCTGCGATTGAGCTTTCGCGGCGACGCGACGTGGACACCGGCGCTGGGTCAGGTGGCGCGCGATACCGGGATCGATTTCAACCTGCTTGCCGGACGCATCGACCGCATCAAGGACATGCCTTACGGCCAGCTCACGCTGGCGATGCAGGGCGAGCACATCGACGCGGCCATGTCCGCACTGCGAAACGCAGGTATCGACATAGAGGAGTTGCGCGCATGACAACATACGCGATCCAGGCTACGCCAATTCTGCGGACGCTGTTCCCGAATATCGACGACTGGGGCGAAATCGGGCATGCCTGCATCGATACGCTGCTGATGCTCGGCGGTTCACTGCTGCTCACCATCATTTTAGGCCTGCCCTTGGGCGTGCTGCTTTATCTCACCGGCCGCGGCCAGCTTCGTCCGATGCCGAAGCTGTATGCCATCACATCGCTGCTAGTGAATGTCCTGCGTTCGGTGCCCTTCATCATTCTGATGATTGTGCTGATGCCGGTGACCTATTTTCTGGTCGGCACCAAGCTGGGTATTCGAGGAGCCATTCCGCCGCTGGTGATCGGAGCCGCGCCGTTCTTCGCACGCCTGGTCGAGACGGCATTGCGCGAGGTCGAGCACGGCGTGATCGAGGCCAGTCAGGCGATGGGCGCCAGCCTGTGGCAAATCGTCCGACATGTGCTGCTGCCGGAAGCTCGCGGCGGCCTGCTGGCCGGCGTGACCGTCACGGCCATCGCGCTGGTCGGTTACACCGCGATGGGCGGTGCGATCGGCTCGGGCGGACTCGGCGATCTGGCCTACCGCTACGGCTATCTCAGCTACAAGTCCGACTACATGCTGGTCACCGTGGCCCTGCTGATCGTGCTGGTACAGCTGCTGCAAATGCTGGGTGACCGCATCGTGGCGCACTATGGGCGACGCTGAACGCGAAACCGGGTGATTTTGCATTTGGCGGTATGGACGGCTATTCTTGTGCACCGCACAAAGTCAACCGTCATGAAGAAAATCTTCGCTATCTTCGTCGTCCTGCTTGCGCTCGCAGGCTGCTCCGCGCATAACAGCGGCGACCCGAATGCGCTGACAGTGGCTGCTACGGCAATTCCGCATGCGGAGATCCTGAAACAGGTCAAGCCGATCCTTGCCAAGGAAGGCGTCGATCTGCAGATCAAGGTCTTTGCCGACTACGTCCAGCCTAACTCGCAGGTGGCCGAGAAAAACATCGACCTGAACTACTTTCAGACTAAGCCCTATCTGGATGCGTTCAACCACGAACGCGGCACACATCTGGTGATCATTACCGGCGTGCACATCGAACCGTTCGGCGCCTATTCGCGCAAGTACAAAAGCATCGATCAGCTGCCCGACGGCGCCAGCGTGACCCTACCCAACGACCCCAGCAACAACAGCCGCGCGCTGCTGCTGCTGGCCAAGCACGGGTTGATCACGCTGAAAGACCCGAACGACGAGATGGCCACCGAAAAAGACATTACCGCCAACCCGAAGCATCTGAAGTTTCGCGAGCTGGAAGCCGCCATGCTGCCGCGCACGCTGGACGAAGTGGATCTGGCCTTGATCAATACCAACTACGCGCTTGCCGCCGGCCTGAATCCGACCAAGGATGCGCTACTGATCGAAGACAAGAACTCACCCTACGTGAACTATCTTGTCGGCCGCGAAGATAACAAGGACGATCCGCGCGTGCAGAAGCTGGCCAAGGCATTGACCAGCCCCGAGATCAAAACCTTCATCGAGCAGCACTACCACGGCGCAGTGCTTCCGGCATTCTGAAATCCTCTGCCCGTCTCCACGCTACGTCGCGTGTTTGGCCGGGATCTCGAACACCTGGCGCAAGTAGGCTAAGTAAGCTTCGTCGTCACACATGTCTTTGCCTGGCGAGTCGCTGAGCTTGGCCACCGGCTGCCCGTTGCAGCGGGTCATCTTGATGACGATATTGAGCGGCGTCGGACCCACGTCGTTGGTGAGGTTGGTCCCCACACCGAACGCCAGCAGACAGCGGCCGCGAAAGTGCGCGTAGAGCTGCATCACCTTGGGAATATCCAGCCCGTCGCTGAATACCAGCACCTTGCTACGCGGATCGACCCTGTTGGCCTGGTAGTGCGCCAGCATTCGCTCACCCCAGTCGAAAGGGTCGCCCGAGTCGTGCCGGGTGCCGTCGAAAAGCTTGCAGAAGTACATATCAAAATCACGCAGAAAGGCGCTGAAGCCGTAGACGTCGGAGAGCGCGATGCCGAGGTCGCCCCGATACTCCTTCGCCCAGGCTTCCAGCGCCGCGACCTGCGAGTCGCGCAGCCGCGGCCCCAGCGCCTGATGCGCCTGCAAGTACTCATGGGCCAGTGTGCCCAGCGGCGTCAGCCCCAGGTCGCGCGCCAGTAATACGTTGCTGGTGCCGGTGAGCTGCGTGCCCAGCCCGTCGCGTAGCGTGGTCACCACCTCGCGCTGCCACGCGCGCGAGTAGCGCCGCCGCGTGCCGTAATCGGCGATGCGGCAGCCGCCATAGTCCGGCGTGTCGCGCAGCAGTCCAATCTTCGTTTGCAGCCGCTGACGGCCTTCGGACAAATCCAGCCCGGCACCGACGTGGCGAAAGTACACCTCGTTGACGATGGCCAGCAGCGGCACTTCAAACAGAATCGTGTGCAGCCACGGTCCGCGAATGCGGATCTCGATTTCACCGTTGGCGGCCGGCGACGGCGCGATCTCGACGTATTTCTCGTTCAGATGGAACAGATCGAGGAAATCGACAAAGTCGCTTTTGAGAAAGCGCCAGCTGCGCAAATACAAAAGCTCGTCCGGCGTGAAGCGCAGTCGGCACAACGCCGCCAGCTCGGTGCGGATTTCGTCGATATACGGCACCAGATCGATACCTGCATTGCGGCATTTGAAACGGTATTCGACCTGCGCGGCCGGGTACTGATGCAGAACCACCTGCATCATGGAAAATTTGTAAAGGTCGGTATCGAGCAGCGATTCGATGATCATCAGCGACTTGGCCAGAGGCATGCTTGGTGGCGGTGGTTCATTATCCATCCCCCGGCGTTCTGCCCGGCCGCTACATGCTGTACTAATTTTCTACCATGCCTCCGGAGAAATTCGGGGCAAAAAAAACCCCACTGGCCAGGGGAGGACCGGTGGGGCTTGTCAGGCTGCGTCCAGGGGAGGAAAAGCAGCCCCTCAGTGAGCGATGTTTTGCTTCACTTCTGGTCGCCATCACGGCGATTCACAGTTGTTAGTGTGTCCACGCTGACGTGAGTTCAACGTATACATCCCAGCGCCGTTCAGCCACGCGACAGGCTGTTACAGAGCCTCGGCCGCGGCTATCTGATTTTCGATTGCCAGAACAAAGGCTTGCGCGCCGGGCCATTCGATGATCCGCCCTACCTTGCGGCCGCCGCGGAAGACGATAAACGCCGGGATGCCGTGCAATCCAAAGCGCGTAGCCATGGTCGGATCTTCGTAAACGTTGTCGTGCATCCATCGGACTTGCGGCCAATGAAATTGATCCTGCGCCAGCAGGATCGCACGCTTGGCAATGTCGCAATTGGGGCAATCTCGTCCCCACAAAAACAGAATGCCCACTGGTGCGGCATCATCGCCCAGCACCTTATCCAGCGAGGCGTCGCTCACCTTTGTCATGGGAAAGCGCTGAAAAAAATCGGAGACGGCGGTATCGGACATGGGAATTCGGCAAACCTCTTCAGTGACAGAACGAGACGGAGCTTTTCGGCGAAAAACCCAGCATTCGGCGCCGGTGTTATGGCTCAGGCGCGCGCGTTCAAAGCAGCCAACAAAGCGTCGCGCTTCGGCTTTGACTGGTGAGACAGCTCACGCACTCGCTGGTAGAACGCTTGCCACTGTCCCTGGGACTGCTTGAAAAGTGCCGTAAATGCCGGTGTCCACTGGTCATACAGACCGAAAGGTACCAACCGTGCGTTGTTGATCGGCGCAGCGACCCAGGCATCGTAGCCGTGCTCGCCCGGCCAGCTTTGGTCGCGCCATTGTGCGTAGCGTGCGCGAAACGCGGCGATTTCGCGCTGCTTGCCCGCCTCCATCGTCGGTTGATCCGCACCGCTGGCGTAGAGCCTTTTTAGCCGCTCGCGCAGATCCAGTACCAGCACAGTAAAACCATTCTCCATGGCCTGATCGCCGTCGTTTTGCGCCGGCGGCAGACCGCGCGACTGGCTCTGGCCCAGCAGGCGCGACGCTTTGCTTCGCAGCACCTCGCGCTGCCTGACAATCGCAGTTACACGCGCTACGTGGATCTGCATCGCAAATTCGCGGTATGGAACGTCTTTGCAGCCCCGCGCTACTCG
>CAIKJM010000119.1 GCA_903827735.1 uncultured Rhodanobacter sp.
CTATCTGCAGGTGAAAGATCCCGCGCAGATCCGCGCATCGACGGCGCTCGACGGCCTGCCGCAGCGGATGATCGACAACGCGTTTCTGCTGCGACTCGAACACGGCGGTCTGCTGCGGCGCCTGTTGGTAGCGCTCAACAGCGCCTGGGCCTGGCGCCAACAGACCGGCATGTCGGTCGCGCACATGGCGAAGACTTTTTTCGCCGCGATCGGCGAGGGCGACTCGGCCATCCAGACGATGATGGCGGCGAACGCGCCGGTCATCATTCAACGCGCGATGGTCGACGGTCGACCGGACGAGGGCGTGCTGCCGAGCGGCCAGGTTGCCGCGGTGCTCGACACGTTGCCAAGTGTTGAACAACTGATCGCCGCAATCGTCATCGAAGCCGAGGCCTGCCTCACACAGCTTTCATCCACGCAGCGGCCATCGCAGTCGCAAGCCAATCACGCACCGTCCTTCGCCAAATCCGCATGAGCGCTCCGTTCAAAACCCAGGTCGCCGAAGGCATCGCCGAGTTGGTCATCGACCGTCCGCCGGTAAATGCGCTGAACGATGCCGGCTGGCATGCGCTGGCCGATGAGATCGAACGCCTCGGCGATGCGCCGGCTGTGAACGTGATTGTCATTCGTGCCGAGGGTCGCGGCTTCTGTGCCGGCGTCGACATCAAGGAACTCGATGCGCAGCCGGAGCGGATCGTCTCGGTCAACGCCGGTAACTACCGCAGCTTCGAGGCAGTGCATCGCAATCCGCTGCCGGTGATCGTCGCGGTCCATGGCTTCGTGCTCGGCGGCGGTATCGGGCTTGCTGGCGCGGCGGATATCGTCGTGGCCTCGGACTGTGCGACCTTCGGCGTGCCGGAAGTCGATCGCGGCGCAATGGGCGGGGGTGCGCACCTGCAGCGCCTGTTCCCGGTGCAGAAAGTGCGCATGATGTATTTCACCGGCGAGCCCATTACCGCCGCCGACGCCTACCGCCTCGGCGCGGTCGAACAAGTGGTGCCGCGCGCCGAGCTGCGCGAAGCGGCCCTGGCCATCGCCCGCAAGATCGCGGCCAAGAGCGGCACCATGATCCGCCTGGCCAAGGAATCGCTCAACGGCATCGAGGACGGCAACCTCGAGAACAAGTACCGCTGGGAGCAGGGCTTCACCCTGCAGGCCTACATGAGCGCCGAATCCGCCGAGACGCGCCGCGCCTTCGTCGAGAAGCGCGAGGCCCAGCTCAATACCAATAACGATGCACAGGGGCCGTCGGGGGCTCGCAAATAAATGAGACTTGCCAAGTGAGACTCGAGTACACGGACCGCCAGCAGCGCTTCCGCCAGGAAGTGCGCGACTGGCTGGAGCAGAACGTGCCGAAGCAGCCGCTGCGCAGCTTCGACACCGAGGAAGGCTTCGCCGACCACCGCGCCTGGGAAGGCAAGCTCGCCGGCGGGCTCTGGAGCGCGGTGACCTGGCCCAAGGAAGTCGGCGGCCGCGGCTGCGACCTGATCGAGTGGCTGATCTTCGAGGAAGAGTACTGGCGGGCGAGCGCGCCGCTGCGCGTCAACCAGAACGGCATCTTCCTGCTGGCGCCCACCCTGATGGAGTACGGCACCGAGGAACAGA
>CAIKJM010000120.1 GCA_903827735.1 uncultured Rhodanobacter sp.
CCTGCAGACGGTCGACCTTGCGGTAGTAGCTGTCGAAGCCGACGGTCCAGGCCGAGCCGAAGTTCTGCGAAATACCCGCGTCATAATAATTGGAGCGTTCGGTCAGCGGCGTGTTGTTGCCGTTGTTGGGCAGTGCGTTGGTGGTGCCCTGGAATTTGGCGATGTCGGTGGTGGTGATCGCCTCGGTCGCCGGCGGCGTGAAGTAGCGCGAGTAGCCGGCGTGCAGCGTGGTGCTGTCAGTGGCCTGATAGACCAGTCCCAGGCGCGGGCTCAGCTGGCTTTCGGTGCGAAAGGCCTGATATTCGTCGGCGCGCAGGCCGTAGTTCATGGTCAGCTTGTCGCTGATGCTCCACTCGTCCTGCAGATACGCGGCGTAGGTCTTGGCGACGATGCGGCTCTCGTCGAAGATGTTGAACGGCACGGTGCTGGTCTGGTTGCCATCGGCATCGGCCGGAAACACCAGCGAGTTGTTGCCACTCACCGCGCGCTCGAAGCTGCCGTAGAGACCGTAGCGAAGCGTATTACTGTCGCCCAGCGGGGTGGAGAAATCGGCCTGCAGCGTGCTGGCCACGTTGCTGCGGTTAATGGTGGCGGCGACACCGTTGAAGATCAGGTCGCCAACGTCATCCGGCGAAAAACCCACGCTCGTATAGCGTCGGCCGACGGACACCTGATAGTCGGTATCAGCGAACTTACCCTGCAATGCCAGCACGCCAAAGCGGGTTTTTTCGTTCTGCTGTTCGTTGAGGTCGGCCGAGTTGAAGTCCACCGTGTCGAGATAGCCGTATTTCGGCGTCTGCCCCGGATTATTCGGAATCTGGAAGCGGTTGTTGGAGACGCCGAACAGGAAGCTCAGGCGCGTGTCGTT
The DNA here is from genome assembly GCA_903827735.1 of uncultured Rhodanobacter sp. GTDB lineage: Bacteria > Pseudomonadota > Gammaproteobacteria > Xanthomonadales > Rhodanobacteraceae > Rhodanobacter. The sequence continues at coordinate 869 of CAIKJM010000120.1, forward strand.
ATTGATCAGATACGACACGTCGCCGAACGCCTTCACTTGATTGGTATGGTCATGGATCGGCGTGCGGCTAGCTGTCGGGTTCTCGATACCGACGTCGCTTTCCATGTAGTTGGCGGTGAGGAAGTAGCTCCAGCGGTCGTTGCTGCCCCAGATCGACGCATTCGGATTGAACGTGCCGAACGAGCCGGTGGTGACGCCGACGCTGCCGCCGTTGCCGAGGTCATGGCCACTCTTGGTGGTGATGTCGACTACGGCCGCGGTGCGGTCGCCGTACTGCGCCGGCAACGCGCCGTCGAGCAGTTTGACGTTCTGGATCGTGCGCGCATCCAGCGCCTGGCCGAAGCCTGAGATCGATTCGGGAATGATCACGCCATTGATGCGGTATTGCAGGTTGGCATGGTCGCCACGCACGTGAATACCCCCGAAGGAATCCTGCACCACGCCGGGCGCCTGAAGCAGCACTTGATTGATCGGCGTCGAGGCACCGAGCGGCAACTGCTCGATCGCCTTCTGATCGATCACGTACTGGCTACTGCCGGTATCCGGCGAAAGCGAGTTGCGCGACTGGTCGAGCGCCGCCGTGACATCCACCGCGCTCAGGTTCTTGGCATCTTTCGACGCCTGCTTGTTGCGCGAACCATGATCGACCGTGCCGTCCGTGTTTGTACTGTCGCCGGCGGCACTGGCGCTCGTGACGGACGCGGATGGATTTGTCGGTGGCGTGGTGTCGGCGGCCTGAGCGGATAGTGTGCCCAAGGCAAGGGCAAGGCTCAGGGCGAGCAGGGAGGGCTTCATCGGGAGTTCCATCAGGGGCAATAGGAGGGAGTGATATATGTAATGTTATAACATTACTTTGCCGATGTGCGCGGCGTATGCGCCAGAAGTCATGCCTGCGGGATCTCGATCACCGTCGACGCGTGATCCATTGGCTCTGACGGACACGGCGCTGGCAGAATGCCGCTCCTTGAACCGGGCTTCACGCTGTTCGCCTAGACTGCGTTCTACCCTCTGGAAAAACGACCCGCGCACCAAGCGCGTGCGTCCGCTGAATCAGCCACTCGGGAGCCACGCATGAGCAAGACCAGCAAGAACGTACCGGCGGTTATCGAGCCGGTAGAGCACAACAAGGTGACCCAGGCGATTCTCGATTTCGTCAGCAAGGTGCCGGCGAGCAAGATCGAAGGCAGTAACGACCCGGATGCCGAAGCGCGCAAGATTGCCAGCGCCGCCGCCCGGCGTGCGGCACTCACCGCCGGCTCACTGGCGCTCCCGCCCGGCCCGCTGGGCTGGCTGACCATTCTTCCGGTGCTGACGCTGATCTGGAAAATCCAGGGCCAGATGGTCAGCGATATTGCGGCGGCCTACGGACATCACGCCTCGCTGGGCCGCGAGCAGATGCTGTGGTGCCTGTTCCGGCACACCGCCGCGCAGGCTTTCCGCGATCTGGTAGTGCAGATGGGTGACCGGCTGGTATTTCGTCGCATGTCGCACGGCATCGCACAACGCGTGGCCAAGCAGGTGGGCATCAAGCTGACCCAGCGCACCGTCGGCGAAGGCATCTCGCGCTGGCTGCCGGTCGTCGGCGCGCTCGGCGTGGGGGCGTATGCGTATTACGACACCGGACACGTCGCCAGCACGGCGATTGCACTCTTCAGCGGCGACATGGAAATGGCAGAGGACGGCAATGATGCGGCTGCCGCCGCAGGCGCGGCCGCAGCCACCGCGGCCGTGCTGAAACCCAAGGCGAATACCGTCAGCGGCGCTGCCAAGTCCGCGGTAAAAAAGGCGGTGAAAAAGGTGGCGAAGAAGGCCGCTGACAAGGCGCTGGCAAGCACCGCGCGCAAGATCGCCAAGAAGGCCGACAGCGTGAGCAAGGCCGCCAGCAAACGAGCGTCCGCCAAACCGCGCAAGCCGAAGTCCGAATGAACGCGCAAGCTCTCGCACTCAGCGTCGTGATCCGCGCATGACCACGACACATCCCCGATCCGTTGCGCTGATCACCGGCGCCAGCCGCCGCGTCGGCGCCGTCGTCGCACGCACGTTGCACGCGGCTGGCTACGACCTGGCTTTACACTATCGTCACTCCAGCGATGATGCCGAAGCCCTAGCGAAGGATCTGGAAGCGCAGCGCCCGAATAGCACGCTGCTGCTCCAAGCCGATCTCTCCGATCTATCAACGCTAAGGCCCCTGATCGACAGGCTGCTTGCGCACTTTGGCCGACTCGATGCGCTGATCAACAACGCCTCCGCGTTCTATGCCACGCCGCTCGACAGCGCCACGCGCACGCAATGGGATGAGCTGTTCGCCTCTAATGCGCAGGCGCCGTTTTTTCTGACCCAGGCGGCCATACCGGCGCTGCGTAACGCCCGCGGTGGCATCGTCAACATGCTCGATATCTACGCCGAGCGGCCGCTGGCCGGCTACACGCTCTACTGCATGGCCAAGGCCTCGCTGGCCGCCATGACGCGCTCGCTGGCGCTGGAACTCGGCCCGGACATTCGCGTCAACGGCATCGCGCCGGGCGCCGTGCTGTGGCCGTCCGAAGGCAAGAGCGAGGAAGAACAGAACGTGCTGCTTTCGCGCACGCCGCTGAAGCGCGCCGGCACGCCGGAGGATGTCGCCAGCGCCATTCTGTGGCTGCTGCGAGATGCGCACTACACAACGGGCCAGGTCATCCATGTGGACGGCGGGCGCATCCTTTCCATCTGAGACCTGAAAACAAAAGGCCTCCCGATACGGAGGCCTTTTGTTCACCCGACGGCGCCAGCTGCAGCGATCATTTCTTGCTGCGAAATGCCTGATCCAGCAGCACCGAATCGAAGCCCACGCTGGTTTCGCCGGACTCCGCATAGCGGTACAAGGCCGCCGCGTAGATGCCGTGCAGGGATGCCTGTATCAGCCCGAGCAAGGTCAGTCCGAGCACCACCACGACAATCGCGACAACCAGCGCTGCAACAGACTGCAATGCCATCGCGCCGCCGATCAGCACCGCCGCCACCACGACGGCAAGCACCATGAAGAGGCCGAACACCACGCCGATGCCGCCGTTGCCGATCAGGTTTTCGCCCCAGCTGCGCTTGAGCAGTTCCACGCTGTGCTTGACCGCATCGACTGGCCCTACTTCCTGGCTGGCAAGAATCGGCACGACGAGAAACGTCGCCACCGTCCAGGCGAGGCCCAGAAATCCGACGACCAAACGACCGATCAGACCCAGCCGCTCCTGCACCATGCGCAGCACCAGCCCGACCGTCGCCGCGATCAATGCATAGCCAAGAATATGCGTGATCTTGGAACGCGCCAGTGCGAAGCCCGCCGATACGCTGGTTGGCTCACCGCGCAAATGCATCAGCGCCACGCCGGTCAGCGCCGTTTGAAAAAAGATGATGACGAAGTACTGCACCAGATAAAACGCGAACATCAGCAGATACGAGCCGGCCGACATGCGCTGGTGAAAGTCCTGTCCCGCATGCTCACCGCCGACCATCATCGATAGGACCGGCAGCAGAAAACTCGCTGCCACCAGCAGCGTGCACGCG
>CAIKJM010000121.1 GCA_903827735.1 uncultured Rhodanobacter sp.
CATCGCCGAGAGCGGCGTGCAGCTCGACTTCATGCGGCTGCTTGCACACGTCGTCGTGCAAGGTTACGAGGCCGCGCTGGCCGCCCTGCTTCGCAACCTGATCGAAAACGCACTACGCCACGTGCCGCAGGGTGGCCAGGTGCAGTTGATCATTGGGCAGACGGAGAAGGAAGCCACGATCGACGTGATCGACGACGGCCCGGGCATTCCCGTCGAACAGCGCGCCGCCGTGTTCGCGCGCTTTCATCGGGAGAAATCCAGCCGCGGCGAAGGCTACGGCCTGGGCCTTTCCATCGTGCAGCGGGCGGCCGAGCTGCACAACGCGTCGATCGAACTGCTCGATTCGCCGTTCGGTACCGGCCTGCGCGTGCGGGTCGCTATGCCACTGGCCGAGTAGCGGGGCAGCTCTGCAAGACGCCGCCCCGTTAGCTGATCGAGCCGATCAGTGTTGACCGACAACCAGCACCGTGAAGCTGCCCGACACTATCGACGGACGTCCATTCGGCTGCTTGGTATCGCCGAATTTCGCCGCCGACAGATAGAGCCGGTGCGATGAGGGATCGAGCGCCAGCGTACGCGCGCTGACCTGGGTCGCGATGGTGTCTTTCACCGTGTAGTGATCCGCATCGTCCTCGTGGATCGCGGTGATCGTGCCGCTCTGACCGTTGGAGCTGTAGACCATCGAGGCCGCATCGTCGAACACCACCGCATCGGGACCGTCGCCGATCGGCAGCGTGGCGACGAGATGCCCGTTGTTCGCGTCGAGCACGGCCATTTTCTGGTTATCGCACACCGAAAAGAGCCGATGATGCTGGCGATCGAGCGCCAGACCGCTGGGCGATTCGCACGGCGCCAGCGGCCAGGTGTTCAGTACGGTGTTCTTGGCCGAATCGATCTGGACTAGTTCGGACTTGTCCTCGATGTTCACGTACACGTGGCCGGCGCCATCGGACACCGCAAACTCCGGCTTGCCTGGCAGGGCGATGGTGGCGATCACGGCATTCGTGGCCGGGTCGATCACGCTGGCGCTGCTGCTTTTGCCGTTGAGGGTCAGCACGTGATGCGAAGCCGCGTCGTAGACGATGGCATCGGGGTTGAGGCCAGTGCCCTTGATCACCGCCACGGTCTTCAGCGTATCCAGATCAAATGCCGTGACCGTGGCCGCCTTGCCGTCGCTGGTGAAGCCGCGCTTGAGATCCTGCGCCACGGCGATGCCGTGCACGCCCTGGGTATCCGCGATGGTTCCCACCTGCTTGTCATGCGCGACGTCGATCACCAGCACGCGATCACCACGGCTGACGAACAGGTGATGGCGCGGTGCGTCGAAGCTGAGGTAATCCCAGCCGCCGTCACCGCCGAGATTCATGCGCGAGATCACCTGGTAGCCGCTGCCGGCATGGCCGGCGTCGGCTGCGATGGACGGAGCGGCGATTGACAGGGCGAGCGCCGCAGGCAAAACGTGGCGGAAAAGTTTGTGCATGAGACGGTCCTGACGCATGAGGGAGAGATCGATCGCGTGTCAGCATGAAAGCATCCCCTTACTGCCACCTTAGTGACAGCGCGCAAGATCCTGCCCCGCCGCCCTTCATCCATTAAGTCAAAGTGTCACGCTCCACAAAGTTCCTACTAAGCCGTGCCAGCTAACGTAGGGCGCCACATCAGCATGGCCGGAGCGCAGCTTGTCGCGATCAGTACTCAAGCAGACCGATGACGCGCGGCCGATATTTTCGGCTGCGCGCTCGCGCGCCCTGATCGTCCGCCTGTGCTGGATCGGTAGCAGCATGCTCGGAGGATGCGCCACTTATCGCCCCGCGCCGCTGCCGTCCCTCGTCGAACTGCCGCACAACGTAGCGCAGTTACAGGGCGCGCCGAGCGATGGACGTGCGCTCGATCTGCGCACGATCGAACGTCTCGTACTGCTCAATAATCCCGACCTGCGCTCGGCGCGCGCCCAGCACGACGCGGCGCAGGCGCAAATGCTGCAGGCTGGACTGCTGCCCAATCCGGCGATCAACGGCAGCATCGGCTATCTGATCTCCGGCGTCGGCGACGCCAACGCGTGGACGGCCGGCATCAGCGAAGACATCCGCGCGCTGATCACCCTGTCGCCGCGCCGGCAGGCGGCGAAAGCGGCCGCCGCGCAGGTCGACGCGAGCCTGCTGTGGCAGGAGTGGCAGACCGTTGGCAAGGCGCGGCTGCTCGTGGTCAATCTGGTTGAGGGCGAGCGCCTGAGCGCCTTGCAGAGCGAGACGCTGTCGCAGCTGCAGCAGCGCAACCGGGAGCTGCGGCAAAGCATTGCGCAGGGCAATACCGACCTTACCGCCGCCTCGCCGGATTTCGTGGCCGCCGCGGACGCGCAAACGGCCTATGACGACCTGCAGCGTCGGCTGCTAAGCCAGCATCACGATCTCGCGGCGCTGCTCGGCCTTGCGGCAGATGCCGTGATTCCGCTGCCGGCCACGCTAGAGCTTCCCGCGGCCGACGACGCGCGCATTCGCGCCGGCGCTCGGGACATCGAGCGCCGGCGCCCCGACCTGGCTGCGCTGCAGTTGGGCTACCAGGCGCAGGAAGCGACGCTGCGCGCGGCCGTGCTGGCGCAGTTTCCGATGTTCTCGCTGGGCTA
>CAIKJM010000122.1 GCA_903827735.1 uncultured Rhodanobacter sp.
CGGGTTGCCGTTGCAGAAAGTGATCGTGCTGCACGCCAACCATGCCAACGAGTTCGACGACAGCGTCGACCGCGCTTGCGCGCAACTGCGCGAGTCGGGCGTCACATTGCTCAATCAGTCGGTGCTGCTACGAGGCATCAACGACAGCGCCGATACGCTGACGGAACTCTACGAGCGGCTGTTTGCCGCAGGGGTGCTGCCGTATTACCTGCACCAGCTCGATCGGGTGCAGGGAGCGGCGCATTTCGAGGTGGATGACGCCCGCGCGCTGGATCTTGTGAAGAACCTGCGTGCCAGGTTGCCCGGCTATCTGGTTCCCACGCTGGTTCGCGAAGTGGGCGGCGAGGCTTCCAAGCTGCCGCTGTAGTTGCTCTGCAACTTTCTACGGTGACGCTTTTTGCTGGCGGCTGCGGGAAGAATCCGCTACAAACATAGGCCTGAATATGATCAGCCGGACGCGCCGGAAACCAACCAGGTAAAGTCAGCGGTGCCCAACGGACAGTTCGACGCCTCATGAAAAAAGATTACGTCATCAAGATCCTCTTCATCGAGAACTCGCTCGAAGAGGCCGAACAAATCATCAGCCTGATGCGCAACAGCGGCATCGCCGTGCGCCCGGCGCGCGCCACTAGCCCCGATCAGCTGCAGAAAGCAATCGACGAGCTCGAGCCGGACATCGTGATGTTCGATCCGTCGATCAAAGGCCTGGCGCTGCGCGATGTCGTGCAGGCGCTGGACGCGAACGGTCGCGATTACTCCATCATCGGACTGCTAGACAAAGTGGACGGCCAGCAGGTGGCCGACCTGTTCGTGGCCGGCGCCCGTGGCGTTGCACCACGCAATCAGCCCAAGCAGCTGATCATCGTGCTGCAGCGCGAATTCGAAGCATTGCAAACGCGCCGGCAGGTACGCCGCCTGGAAACCTCGCTGCGCGAATCCGAGCGTCGCTGCGATGCGCTGCTGGACTCGTCCAACGACGCCATTGCCTACGTGCACGAGGGCATGCACGTTCGCGCCAATCAGGCCTACCTGGATAACTTCGGCTATCAGAGCTTCGACGATCTGCTCGGCCTGCCCGTGATGGACATGGTGGACGCGGCCAACGCGGACGAATTCAAGCTGCTGCTGAAGGGTCACGCGCGGCATGAAAAAGTGCCTTCGCAAATCACGCTGCACGCGCGCCGTGCCGACGGCAGCCTGTTCGACGCCACGGTGGAATTTGCCCCGGCCACGTTCGAGGGCGAGCCCTGCCTGCAGATCGTGTTCCGCCGGCAGCAGGTCGATCCGGCCGTGCTCGAGCAGCTGCAGCGTGATCCCGTGACCGGCCTGTTCAACCGTTCACGCATGCTCGAATGCGTCGATAACGCGGTCGCCGGGGCCACCAACGGAAAGAAGGGTCAGGCCCTGCTGCTGGTGGAGCCGGATAATTGGAAAACCCTGGTCGCCGGCATCGGCCTGAGCAAGGCCGACGATCTGCTCTCTGCCTTCGCCGGGCGCGTGCGCATGCTGCTGGGTACGGACGACGTCGCCGGCATGCTGGCGGAGCACACCTTCGGTATCGTGCTCGATTCGCGCGAAGACGACGCCACCCGGGAGTGGATCGGCAAGCTGCAGCAGAGCATCAGCGCCGATATTTTCGACGTGGGGGAGCGCTCGATGAGCCTTACCGCCAGCATCGGCGGCAGCCTGCTGGGCGAAAAGAATGCCAACGCGGATCAGCTGCTCAACGAGGCCAGCCAGGCGCTGCGCATGGCGCAGAGCCTGGGCGGCAACAAGATCGAATTGAACGACCCCGCCGCCGGCGAAAAAGCCGATCAGGAGCGTGATCTC
>CAIKJM010000123.1 GCA_903827735.1 uncultured Rhodanobacter sp.
AACAAACCAGCCAGAGGATTTGTCGCGATAGGCCCCGCCCTCTGTGACGCCAATTCCGGCAGTAACGGCGCACGTCACGTTTTCAAACTCGAAAGATTGCGCGGTATGGTTTTGGCTCAACTCAAGGTTAACGCCAACGATCTGAGTCGTGTTGACCGAGATATTGACGAGTTTCGCCAAATAAAAGGAATAGGTTCGTGAAAGGCTGTCTCTTAGTTGACCTTCAAAAACGCCATCTGAAATGCGTCGAGTCACTTCTTCATACAGCTCAGTGACGACGATGGATGTACCAGCTTTCTCTTTCGCGACGGGTGCGCGAGAAGTGATGTTAAAAGTCCAAGGTTGATCCGATGACGCTTCCCAATCGGATACCGTGAGTTTCAGATCGAAGCCCCCGTCGACATGGTCAGAACGCATCATGATCTTGTTACCCAACTTGAACATCGCGCGCTTTAGCCCGATGCCATATACGGACAATCGATCTGACCCATGAGCAGGTTCCGCGCCACGCCCAAATTTGAAAACGTGGTCTTTCGCGGTTTTGGCTGAGATACCCCCAGCGGTATCGGTGATTTTTACTTCCGTTGGGGAGAATGCCAGAGAAATATCGACGTTGGGGGTTATCGATTCGTCGACCGAAAGCGCTGAATACTGTTCGGCCGTTTTCAGCCTGTCAGAGTACGGTTCAACGGCGGCATTAATCGAGTTATCGACAAGATCGAGAAATGCCGCGATCAGCGGAATATCGCGGGTCAATAGTGAGATGAATAGGCGCTTTTCCGGACTTGCATCCGCTTGGATTGTTTCTGCCATTGCTGAACCCCTTGTTCCCGCAATTCTCTATAAGGCTTATTGTTTCGTTGCATGTAATCTCAGCCGAAATGACACAGCAACGTCGCAACTTGGCATTTGCCCCCGGCCAAGCGCAACAATCGCAATATATCAGCGCAGAAAATTAAATGGATCCGCCAGAGGTCGTAAGTGTTCAACCGGGCCGAGCACGTCCCCATTTCTGATGTCTTGGGCTACAACCTGACCCAACTAAGAGGGCTTGCTATTGAGCGCGCTGGATCTATAATCCTCAAAGATCCAGCGAGGAAAACCGACTATGCTGTATCAGCGCCCTTCCTTTGCTTGGGACCACGTGAAGACAAAGCGTGGTGCGGCGGCCATATTCAACGGTGATTGCCGCAAACTGCTTGCGGCGATTCCGGATGCATCGATTGCCCTCACAATTACGTCGCCGCCTTATTGCATTGGTAAGGAGTACGAGCCCGGCTATAAGCTCGAAGACTTCATCGCCGCACAGGCAAAGGTCCTTCCTGAAATTCTCCGTGTGACCAAGCCAGGCGGCAGCATCTGCTGGCAGGTCGGCTACCACGTCGACAACAACGCGCTGATGCCCCTGGACTACCTGGTGTTCGATGCAATGCGCAAGCTGGATCCGGCTCCGATTCTTCGGAATCGCATCATCTGGACCTTTGGTCACGGGCAGCATTGCCAGCGACGCTTCAGTGGACGTCACGAGCTCCTACTGTGGTTCACAAAGGGCGACGGCTACCGCTTCAATTTGGATGCCATTCGCGTGCCTCAGAAGTATCCGGGAAAGTTGGCGAACAAGGGGCCCAAGAAAGGTGAGCTTAGCGGGAATCCACTCGGAAAGAATCCTGAAGACGTTTGGGATATTCCGAACGTTAAAGCCAACCACATCGAGAAATTGAACCATCCGTGTCAGTTCCCTGTTGCCCTGGCGCGTCGATTGGTTCTCGCCCTCAGCAACAAGGGCGACATCGTCCTGGATCCGTTCTCTGGCGTAGCGAGCACTGGCGTGGCAGCGCTATTGGAAAAACGTCGATTCATTGGTTCTGAATTGGACGAGGACTATGCCGAACTAGCCGAAGTGCGCTTGGCGCAAGCGATCAACGGTACGGTACGTGTACGCGACGACAAGCCCATTTTTATCCCTGACCCTCGAAGTAACGTTGCGCGTAAGCCAGATCATTTTTGGCCGTTCGCAGCGACTGGTAATGGGCTCAGCAG
>CAIKJM010000124.1 GCA_903827735.1 uncultured Rhodanobacter sp.
AAGTTCAGGTGCATGCCCACCAACCCTGCTGGACGCTTGCGGGCGATGGCATCGCACACGCCCGCGCCTAGATCGCCCCCCTGCAGCGCCCAACGTTCGCTGTAGCCGAGACGACGAACGAGTTCGATCCACGCGTCCGCTATGCGCGGCAGCCGCCAGCCCGTGCTGACGGGCTTACCGGAAAAGCCGAACCCCGGCATGGATGGAGCGATGACATGGAAGGCCTGAGCCGGCTCGCCTGCCTGCGCCATGGGATGCGTTAGTAATGAGACGACCTTTCTGAATTCCAGCACCGAGCCTGGCCAGCCGTGGCACATGACCAACGGGAGCGCGTCCGCATGCGGCGACTGCGCATGCAGGAAGTGAATGTCCAGTCCGTCGATGGGGGTGGTGAACTGCCCCGTGGCATTGAGCCATGCCTCGGTCGTACGCCAGTCATAGTTCGTGCGCCAGTGTTCGCATAGCGCTTCCATCGAAGAGAGACGCACGCCCTGCGATGTGTCGGGTACCGTTTCCCGATCGGGAAATCGCGTCCGCGCCAGCCGATCTTGCAGATCGAGCAGCTGTGCCTCGGGCACGGCAAGATGAAACGGCGAGATGAGTGTGTCGCTCATGCGTGATCCTTTTTCTGTTCCAAGAGGGAGCGGATGGTTGTCCAGCGCACATCCGGGTAGCGATCGTTGTCCAGGGGCTCGAGCTTTCCCTTGCCCGAGAACATGTTGTGCAGGTACTGCATGCCCTGGAACGGCGGAAAGACGCTAGCCTCGCTGGCAGGCTCCGAGGCACGGACAGTTCTGATCCGGTCGGCCAAGTCATCGAGCGATCCCTGGAGAACGAGCTCGTATGGGACGCCGAAGACCTCGGAAGCCGTCGTCGCCAAGTCACGAGCGCTGACAGAGTTACCCGAGATGCGCAGGAAGCGCGGTGAGGAAGGATCCATTACGGCGGCCGCGGTGAAATCGGCCACATCATCCATTGTCGTGAAATCGAGCGATTGATCCGGCGAGCCCCAATACATCACTTGGTGTCGTGCAAAGTCGTAGAGCGGGGATCGCTTCCACGTCAGCATGTCCGCAAACGCGCCGTTCAAGATCGACGTTGCGCGCACCGACGAGGTGGCGATCTCTCGATGGAATGCTCGTCGCAGATCGAAATTTCGGTTCTCCCCGCGTGGTACACGCGTCAGATCGCAAGAGAAGTCCGAAGGAATGAATCGCGGGACGCGCGCTGCTTCGGCGGCTCGAAACAGCTGGGTCTGAGCGACGACGATGACTTCTTGCAAGCCCGACAGAGCCGACACCACGCAAGAGGATCCAGCGACCGCTTCCGACAGGCCCGCTGCATCGTCGAACGAGACCTGACACAGCTCGGCGTTCGATCGGCGCAACGACGGCGTCGATTCGGCACATGTCCCGACGCGTACCAGCGCGCGAACCGACACGCCGCGTTTTGCCAGTGCCGTTGCGATGCGGCCACCCAACTCGCCGGTCGCGCCAGCGAGAGCGATGATCTTGTCAGCCATGGTTTTTCTCTTGAGGTTACGCTCGATCGTAGAAAGCGCGATGCTCCCGGCATAGCCGCAAAGCGTGGACGACTCGTTCCGATTGTGGAACGATCCAGGCATGGAACTTTCTGATCTACGCGTCTTTCTCCGCGTGCTCGACAGCGGATCGTTGTCGTCTGCGGCTCGCACCATCGGATGGCCGAAGTCGTCGGTCAGCCGGTCGCTCAATCGACTCGAGTCGGACGTGGGAGCAGCGCTTTTGGACCGCTCCGGACGCCGCGTCAAGGTGACCGATGCAGGGCTCGCGCTACAACCTCATGCCGCGTCCCTGCTTGCCGCAGCAGAAGATGCGCAGGCTTCCATCGACAGCACCGCCGGCTTGCTGCGCGGCAGCCTCAAGGTGAACCTGCCCTTCGCACTCGCGGCGATTCTGCTCGCCCCCATGCTGGCGGACTTTCTGAAACACTACCCCGATCTCGATCTCGTGCTGGACGTCGACAATCGCAGGGTCGATCTGGCCGCGGAAGAAGTGGATATCGCCCTGCGCATCGGTCCACTCCCCAGTTCCGAACTCGTAGCGCGGCACCTCGCCATCATGGCGCTTTGGACATGCGCCAGTCCGAGCTATCTGGCCGATCGAGGAACGCCAAGCGAGCCTTCCGAGCTGGTGAACCATCGACTTTTGTCGCGAATCAATCAGCCGGCATGCTGGCGATACGCTTCACCCAAAGGCGATGCGATCGAGATCAACGTGACTCCTCGCACGGTCATACCGGACGTCGCGGCGATGTTGCCCGCGCTCGTTAACGGATGCGGCATCGGTCGGCTGCCGGACTTTCTCGCAGCGCCCGCGGTCATGGACGGCTCACTGGCGCGCCTGTTCGCGAATTACGGAGCCGAGCGCGTTGACTTGCATGCCTTGTACACCAATCGGAAAACGCTTCCAGCAAAGGCAGGAATCTTCATCAACGCAGTCGCGGCCTATCTCTCAGGCTTGAGAAAACAACTGAACATCGAGCCCTGACCGAACGACGAGGTTAGCTATGCAACTTCACCCGTGCGCCCGCGCTGGGATGAGGCCAGCTGGGCACTGATTGCCCAACGCCTGATTGCCTCTAGTAGGTTTGGGTGCTATGGAGTAAGAACGTCCCGCTACGGGTCAACTAATCGGGCTGCACTGGGTCGGCTGCTGCCAAGCGGCGGCTAAGACCGATCATGCGGGTTGGCGAGGCGATCATCGATGATCGGTCGTGTGATGCGTTCGGCGCGCTGCGCTACGCCTAAGAACCAGTCCCCAAAGTCACTGTCAGAGTGGATTTGTGAGGATGGGAATCGATGCACACGTTGGCACTACCCGGTTTTATGGGGCAGGCCTTGCGATTTCCTCCGGTTTCGGTCGAGCCGCGAGAGCCCATCCCTTATGATTTACGGCCACCTTGGACCGCCACATCGTGGTGGGGCTATTGACCTAGTGACGCACACGCCTTCGGAAATCCATGAGCACGCACATTAAATTTTTCACCCGCTGCTGCTTGCAACTGTGCCTGGCACTTTTGTTGGTCACCCCTGCGATCGCTGCCGAAGCGCCAGATGCACGCCTGCAACGTGCGCTGGCGCAACTTGCGGACAGGGCGCAACCCGGTGTCTTGGGCATCACCGTGGTGGATATGGATACGCGGGCGCATATACGGATCAACGCCGATCGCGCATATCCGATGATGAGCGTGTTCAAAGCGCCGGTCGCCGCGGCGGTGCTTGCGCAGGTGGATGCAGGGCGCATCTCTTTGAATCAGGAGGTGACGATCACCCGCGCCCAGGTGGTGGACGGCACCGCTGTGCCTTCCGTCGGCGCGCATTTTTCGGGTGACCAAATGCACTTCACGGTCGAGCGATTACTGACAGCCGCGGTGAGCGAAAGCGACAACACCGCCGTCGATGCATTGATCCGATTGCTGGGCGGTCCGCAGGTGGTTACGCAATTTCTGCGCAAGCACGGTATCGAGGGTATGCGCGTAGACCTTGGCGAGGGCGACATCAGCCACATCTTCGAGGACACGGCTAACGGACAAACCATCCCGACCAATGAAACCGATGAGGCGGCGCTGGCGCGGCGGCGCCGCGGTTACCGCGCCTATCTCAATGACCCGCGCGATCGAACGACGCCGGATGCGGCAGCCGACTTTCTTGAAAAGCTTTGGACGGGTCGGCTGCTTTCGGCAGATTCGAGCAAGCGGCTGCTCGATCTGATGTACGGGCAGACGAAGCCGGTTCGTTTGCGCGCTGGATTGCCCGGCAACGTGCGCTTTGCCGACAAGTGCGGCACGTCCTATTCGCTGGATGGCGAAACCGCCGCATACAACGATATCGGCATCCTCACCTGGCCCAACGGTCACACCGTCATTGTGGCTGCCTTTCTTATGGGATCGAAGGCGGATAAGCCAACACGAGACGCGCTGTTTGCCGAGATCGGCGAGGACGTGAGCTCCATGTCCGAAGCGCGATAGCGACATTCCATGGTCTTTTGCCGCCGCGTGGGGTTAAGCGAAGCGCTTCGCGAGAGCTTTTGACGACGGCTGAGGGCGCGTGCCGACCACCGCTCATTTCTCTGTCCGATGCGCGAGATGGCGCATGCTTAAACGGGAAAGGGAGCGGCAAGCGGCTCGCTTTCCAACAGGCTCCAACTTCGTTGCCTCCACCGTCTATGAGGTCACTGTACGGCACGATAGAAGTGAGGCGCACACGCGCTGTTTACTGATGCTTCGGCAACCCTCGCAAGCAAGACGTCACCCAATCGCGGAGCTGGTGTCGTTGCGATGCAGTGGTTTACTTGTGTGACTTCCTGCGCGGACCTTGTGCGGCGGCCAGCGCGGCTTTGTCCTGTTTTCGCTTCGCCTTGGCGGCCACTTTTGCCGCCTTGCTGGCCTTTTTGGCGGCCTGCTGTTTGGCTTTTGCAGCTTGTTTGGCCGCTTTTTGGGAGGCCTTGTTAGCCTGCCTCGTCGCTTTGTCCGTTGCCTTGGTCGGCGCATTCGCCGGCGCCGGAGCGGCGGCGGAAGCGGGGGCAGGCTGACTTGCCTGCGCTTGCGCCAGCACGGGGCCGCAGAGCGTTACGCCGGCCGCAAGCATTACAGTGAGTAACAATTTGCGAATCATGATGATGAGGCCTCGTATGTCTGAGTGGCTGCCGCGCCCGGCTTACGTTGCGCACGCGCGACATGGCTCGCGCACAATGCATGGATCTCGGCATACCGGCGCTGAATAGTCAGAAGGTGGTGGTGTCGGCACATTCTGGGGATTGGCCAAGCGGGTGAGAGCCAGTGCCCGCTCGTTGCGCTTTGATCTGCATCAGCAGCCCAGGTACGCCTAGTCGCCCAATGCGATCTACATAACCAACGCTGGCGAACAACTAGCGCGCCTCAGCAACCGCCCGGTGGGCAGGCTCCGGATACTTAGCACCACTGCTCGGGCGTAGAAGTAACGCGGGGCGTCGGTTTCGAAAGTGTTCCCCAACGTCTGCCGCCACGGTGGTCGGTTCGTGATGAAGTTGTACATCTTCGGCGAGTGAAAGCGGGCCATCAGGTCAGCCTGCGTTCCGCTTCGTTTGGACGATTCGCCGCTTGGAAACGTCCATGGTCCGCTACGGAACATTCCAGTAAAGCCAGCGAAGCGTAGGCCATACAGTGTTCTTCCACGCCGCGTCGGCGAGAGGAAGAACAGGTGTCAAACCTATCCAGATATACAGCTCGGGCAACGGCGCTTTGTCGCTTGAAAGGCGCACTATTTTCTGTCGCGGTACTCGCGCTCTCGCCACACGTTCTTGCGTTGGAAGTGACTCGTGTTCCGATGACACCGGCGCAATGGCAGGTAGGCGGTGACGTGTCGTTTCAACACGATCCGGCCG
>CAIKJM010000125.1 GCA_903827735.1 uncultured Rhodanobacter sp.
CCTAGCCGGGCAAAAGGGCAGTCAGACGATCGTGCAACACGTCGCGGCGCCAGCCTTCGAGAAATTCCGGCCATTCGGTAGTGACAACGTATTCCTCCAGCGCCTTGCGCGGGCACAGCAGGCCGGACGGGAGATCGAGTTCGGCGGCGAGGGCGTCCACGCTTTCCTTCATGGCACCGAGCGCTTTTTTGGCGTCGCCCTGCGGATGCCCGGGTATGCGCAGCGTGGCGTCAATTTCTTCCGCGCTGACGGCGAGCGTGAGCAGGATGAACAGCTCGCTGCGCTGGGCCGATCGCAGCGCACGTTGACCACGGCTGCGCTGATCGAGTTCGCTGAGGCTGCCCGGCGGCTGCTGTGCCAGGGTCAGCGCCAGCGTGTCGTCGAGCAGCCACGGCCGCGGTACGTCGAGCGTGCGCGCGCTGCGGTCGCGCCACAGCAGCAGCCGACGCAGCATGGCCTGCTGCGGCGTCGTCCAGTCGGCGGCGCCGCGCATCGCGCGCTGCGGCTGCGGATCGCCGGCGCGCTGGCTGGCGCGGCGCTTGAGTCGTTCGCAGTCCTCCGCGTGCCAAGCGCTGCGGTCGCGCTGCTGCAGGCGTTCGCTGAGCTGCTCGTGGATGGTTTTCAGATACACCACATCCAGCGCGGCGTAGCTGATTTGGGAGGCGGTCAGCGGACGCTGCATCCAGTCCGAGCGCGTCTCGCCCTTGTCCAGTTCCACCCCGGCCAGATCGGCGACCAGCGCGCGATAGCTGATGCCCAGGCCCATACCGACGAAGGCGGCGGCGATCTGCGTGTCGAACAAGGTCTTCGGGCCGTCCGGCAGCATCGGCGACAGCGTTTCGAGATCCTCGCTGGCGCTGTGCATGATGGTCACCGCCGGGCCGGCGCCGAGCAGCGGCATCAGCGCATCGCCGATCTCAAAGGCGAGCGGATCGATCAGCGCGTATCGACCGTTCCAGCCCAGCTGCAGCAGCGCCAGCTGCGGGTAGAAAGTATTGCGGCGCATGAATTCGGTATCGAGCCCGATCGCGGCATCATGGGGCACGCCAGACAGCCACGACAGCAGCGCATCGCGGTTATCGATCCAGTCGGCGCTGGCGGGTTCAGGCAGGGACATCGAACTTCCTTTGAAAGCGCCAGGCACGCATTGCCCTGTCGGCGGTTTGTACTTATGGTGGGCAGCGCACGATAACAGGCCACCCCCGGGACGCCCATCCATGCCGAGCAATGCAATTCTGCGCAATCAGCGCGCTCTCGGTGGAGCGGCGGGCATCATTGTGCTGGGGTTTGCGCTGACGTATCACTTTTTTCCCCGCCTGCTGCACGTCGATCCTACCCAGGCGCCGCGCCGATCCATGTCGATGGGCGAAGCCGCGCCGGGCAGGGATGTGCCGCAGGCAAGCATCCCGGCCATTGCCGAGGTCAACGCCGGGCCGCCGCTGACGCTGGCATCCATCAGCGTGATCGTGGCGCACAGCAAGAAAAAGGCCGATCTGCCCGAGCAGCTCAGCGCCGATCCGCCGGCCGTGCAGGCGCTTTTGGCGCGCGCATCCAAAGCGCTGCAGGCCGGCCAGGTGGCCGGCGACAAAAACAGCGCGGGCGCGTTGTTTGCGCAGGCGCTGAAAGCCAAGCCGGACAGCCGCCGCGCCGCGCAGGGTTTGTTCGATGTGAAGGCGCGTCTGGTCGCAGACATCGACCAGGACATTGCGGTCGGCGACGCCGACGCGGCGAAAGACCAGCTCGATGCGCTGCGCACCTTGCCCAACGCGGCCGAGGATATTGCCCTGCTTTCGGCCAATCTGAAAACCCTGACCAGCGTGCGGCCGATGCTGGCCAAGGCCGCCTCGCTGCTGGCGCAGGGCAAGGCCGATCAGCCGGTCGACGGCAGCGCGCTGGACATGTATCGCCAGGTGCAGCGGCTCGACCCGCAGAACGCGGTGGCCGAGCAGGGCATCATGCAGGTGCAGCGGGCGGTGCTCGATCGCGCGCTGGCGGCCCTGGCCCAGAACAATTTTGCCGGTGCCGACGCTGCGCTCGCCGAAGCGCAGGCCATTCGTCCTGGTTCGCAGCAAATGCAGGACGTTAGCAAGCGCGTCGACGATTTGCGCCAGCAGCGCGCGGCCGGCGTGCTCGCACAGGCGCATTCGGCGCTGGACAGCGGCGATCTTCCGCTGGCGCGCAAGTTGGCCACCCAGGCGCAGCAGATCGAGCCCAATCTCGTCGGGCTTTCCGAGTTGGAAACGCAGCTCACCAACGCGCGACTTTACGCCGGCCACAAGCCTGGTCAGATTTTCAGCGACGGCTATGTCGACATTCCGGGTCGGTCGCCAATGATGGTGGTCGTTCCCATCGGCAGCTTTCAGATGGGCGCACCGGATAATCAGGACGGCTACGCCAGCTATGAGAAGCCGCAGCATCCCGTGACCATCGACAAGGGTTTCGCGATGGCCCGCAGCGCGATTACGGTGGGGCAGTTCCGCGAGTTCGTGCGCAACAGCGGCTACGTGCCGGACTCGATAAAGCTGGGCGGCGCCAGCGTCTACGACGAGCGCAGCGGCGCGCTGCGCGATGACGAAAACGCCAACTGGCAGGACGACTACGCCGGCAACAAGGCCGCCGATGATCTGCCTGTGGTCAACATCTCGTGGAACGATGCAAAGGCGTACGCCGACTGGCTCAGCCAGCGCACCGGCAAAACCTATCGATTGCCGAATGAATCGGAGTTTGAATATTCCCTGCGCGGCGGTACCACCACGCGCTACTGGTGGGGCGACGGCACGCCGACGAGGCCGGTGGAAAACCTCACCGGCTCGGGCGATCGGTCGCGCAATGGCCGCCGCTGGAGCAACGCATTCCGCGGTTACAAGGACGGCTACTGGGGCCCTGCGCCGGTGATGAGCTTTGCGGCCAATCCGTTCGGACTCTACGACATCGACGGCAACGTCTCGGAGTGGGTGCAGGACTGCTGGCACGAAAGCTACGTGCGCTCGCCCGGCGACGGCAGCGCATGGCTCAACCCGGGCTGCAGCACCCACGTGGTACGCGGCGGCTCATGGGGCAGCTCTCCTGACCAGGTCAATTCGGCCTATCGTCAGGGCACGGACGGCAGCGCGCGCAGCGGCCGCGTCGGGTTCCGCGTGGTGCGCGAGCTCTGAGCCATAGCCTCGATCAGAAATGAAAAACCCCGCGCATGGCGGGGTTTTCAAGCTGACCTGGTACCGGTGATAGGACTCGAACCTACACGACATCGCTGCCAGCGGATTTTGAGTCCGCCGCGTCTACCATTCCGCCACACCGGCAGATCAGCGTTGCATTATGCCGGGATCAGTGGACCTGGTCGAGCCCCAGCTGGCGTTCGTCGCGGTGGTACCAGCCGTCGTCGGGCAACGGCTGGAACACGGCGCAGCGCGTCATGCGGCCGGAGTAGATGTGCAGGCTCACCGCAATGTCGGCGTCGCTGGGATTGCGAATCGTGTGGTACTCGTGCGGCGGAATCAGGCTGCCGGCCGAACCTGGCCCGGCCTGGATCGAGCCGACCGGGCGAAAGTGATAACGCGCGTCCTCGTTTTCCATGCGCTCGTACTGCACCACTTCGAGTGCGCCGTTCCACACGCCTTCGACGCACCACATGCCGTCGTGATCGTGGATCAGGGTGCCCTGGCCGGGACCCCACGTCATCGCCACCACGCAGTAGCCGTGGTCTTCGCTGCAGTAGAGTTCGCGCCGCGCGTAGTGTCCTTCGTTGGCTTCGAACACGCACGCCGGGAGCTTCACCTCGTTGCTGCGGATCAGCTTGCACAGGCCGTTGCGCAGACTGTCGGTAATGGCGGGCGTGGAATCCTTGCTCATCGCCTCATCGATGGTGTCGATCAGAGTGCGGCTACCGGGGAAGTCGAGAGTGAGCATGGCGGGCTCCGTAGATCGGGTGATACGCGAGACGTTGCGTTGTTTCGATTATAAGTGATGAAGTCGTCGACGGTCGGGTGAGTGCCCAAATTCCGCCCGGCCTTGGGCCCTGCTTCAGCAAGCTACGAGATTCGCCGCAGAAATCCGCCGATGGCCTTGCTGTAATTCTCGATATCGACCAGAAACGCATCGTGGCCCTGCGGCGAGTCGAGCGCCACGAATTCCACGTCGGCACCTGCCGCCTCAAGGCCTTCGGCGATCTGCTCCTGCTGCTGCAGCGGGAACAGGATGTCGGTGCTGACGCCGATCACCATCGCACGCTCGATCTGGATGCGCTTGAGCCCTTCGTGCACGCTGCCGTGGCCGTATTCGGCCATGTCGAACCAGTCGCTGGCGCGCGAGAGATAAAGATAACTGTTGGGGTCGAAGGTGCGCACGAAGCGCTGCGCATGGCCTTCGAGGTACGACTCAACCTGGAATTCGCGGCCGAAGGGATCGTCGTCGCGCTGTTCGGGGTCGAGCCGAATGCGGGCGAAGCGGCCGTTCCACTCCATCGCCGATCGATACGTGATCACGCCAAGCTTGCGCGCGATGCTCATGCCGATGTCGGGATACGTGCCGCCTTCCTCAACATGGATATCGGCCGCTCCTGCGCATCCTGCGCCCGCTTTTTGGGTGCCCCTTTTTGGGGCGCTCGCGGCACTCATCCCTTCTTGGATATCGTAGTTGCCATCCTTCCAGTTCGGATCGAGCCGGATCGCCTCGCGCTGCAGCGAGCGGATGGCGATGGCAAACGGCTGCGCCTGAGGCGCTGTATCAACGCTGATATGGCTTCTGGCGCTGCCGGGATGCAGCAGCATATACGCCAACGCACTCATGCCGCCCATCGAGCAGCCGATCAGGCAGGCCAGCTGCGCGATGCCGAGGCTGCTGACGGCGGCATGCGCCGCGTTGGCCACGTCCTCCAGCGAGAGGTCGGGAAAGCTCAATCGATAGACTTCGCCGGTGGCCGGATCGATCGATGCGGGGCAGGTAGAGCCCTTGTCGCTGCCGAGCGAATTCACGCAGATCACGAACCAGCGCGAGGTGTCGATGGCCTTGCCGTCGCCCAGCATGGCCTCCCACCAGCCGGGTGAATCGTCATGGGCATTGGATGCGGCGTGCGCGCTTGGCGACAGGCCAGTGAGAATCAGCACGGCGTTGTCGCGCGCTGCGTTGAGCGTCCCCCAGGTTTCAAAGGCGACGTGGGCGTCGTGCAGCTCGCCGCCGCGCTTCATGGCGAACGGCGAAGGCAGTGCGAAGTACTGGCGTGCGTCGCCCATCAGTGCACCTTGTCGATGGTGATATGTATCGGCCCCGTGGCATCGACCGCGACCACGCCGGCATCGCCTTCGAGATCGCCGGGCTGGGCGATCGCTTGTCCGCTGTGGCTGATGCGTGCGCCGACGAAGACCTTGGGCACGGATGAAAGCGAACGCTGCGGCGTCATCGCCATCGCGTCGGTCAACGTGACGCTGACCGGCAGCGTGTCGGCATCCATCCGTGTAACGGCCAGCGGCATCGGCGGCCCGTTGGGCGCGCGCGCGTAGATGAAGAGCGTGTCGCCGCTGCCGACGCGCGCGCTCAGCGCCGGCGCTAGCTGGACTTGGACCCGCAATGCCGGACCGTGGGGCTTGTCAGTACTTGTCACTTGTACAGCGGCATTTGGCGCCTGGGCCGACATGTCGCCACTGCGCGCATCGGCGGCTTTGATCTGCTCGGCCACGGCGTTGGCCACCGCGCTGCCCGGCTGCAGCAGCGGCAGCAGGTGACGCCAGGTAGCGGCGGCATCGGTAAACTGGTTTTGCTGAAACTGGCTGATACCCAGCAGCCAGAGGCCACGCTGATTGTCCGGCTGCTTGTCGACCGCCTGTTTCAGCAGCTGACGCGCGCGTTCGTCGATCATGTGCGTGGCCTGCAGCATCGAATCGGCCTCGGCCCAGCCGACCATGGCGTCCGTATTCCCGGCGTCGAGCTTTAGCACGTGGTCGTACGCGTCGCGGGCAGCATCCGGTTGATGCATGGCCGTAGTGGTCTGAGCCAGCAGCAGCCAGCCCTGCAGATCGTCGGGCTGCTGCGCCAGATGCGCGCGCAGATCGGCAAGCGCCTGGTCGATATTCACCGCCGGCGGCTGCACGGCAACGCCATCAAGCGTGGCCGGGGTTCCGATTTTTAGATACAGCCCCAGCGTGATCAGCGGCACGGCCAGGATAACCAGCAGCGCCAGAACGAACACGCTGCGCGGGCGTCCCTGTTGGCGGCCTCGGCGAAGCAGAGGCACCACAACCACGCCGATGGCGACGAGAACCATCAGCACGACGGTCAAGACAAAAGCCAGCTTCACCAGTCGTCCCCTTCATCGAGCGCGGTAGGCGTTGCTGCGGACATGGACGGTGTGACCGAGCGGCTGCGTTTGCGAATGGTGGCGACCACGGCGGCGGCGCCCACCAGCAGAATCAGCAAGGGCCCGAACCAAAGCAGCCAGGTATTGCGCGCGACCGGCGGGTCGTACAGCACGAACTCCGAATAGCGATCGACCAGATACTGTTTGATTTGCGCATCGGTTTGGCCGTGCTGCATCAGCTGGAAAATCTGATTGCGCAGGTCGCGCGCGATCGGCGCGTTGGAATCGGCCAGCGTTTCGTTCTGGCACATCGGACAGCGCAGCTGCGCGGTGAGATGCTGATAGCGCACTTCCTCGGCGTGATCCTTGAACGGCAGTGGCTCAATCGCCTGGGCTAGCGCGGCACTGGTACACAGCAGCAGCGTCATCAGAAGTAGGGCGCGCAGCAGCGCACGCATCAGCGCGGCTCCTGCGGCAGCGCGGCGATCGCCGGCTTCAGCTCGTTATCGAGCACCTCCGGCGTGATCGGGCCGATATGCTTGTAGCGGATCACGCCGTGCGCATCGACCAGAAAACTTTCCGGCGCCGCGTAGACGCCGAAGTCGATCGCGGTCTGTCCGCTGGTGTCGGCCATCAGCAGCGAGTACGGATTGCCGTGCGTGGCCAGCCACGCTTTCGCATCGTCCGGCGCGTCCTTGTAGTTGTAGCCGACCAGCGCCACGCCCAGCGTCGGCGCCGCCGCCTGCAGCACCGGATGCTCGACGCCGCATTCGATGCACCAGCTGGCGAACACGTTGAGCAGGTAGGCCTTGCCGAGCAGTGATTCCCGCGTCACGGTCTGCGTTGGCTCGTACAGCAACGGCAGCTTGAAATCGGGCGCCGGCTTGTTGATCAGCGGTGAGGGTATGGCGGTCTGGTCGTGCCCGGTATTCCACCAGATGCCGAAACCCAGCAGGCCAGCCAGCAGCAGAAAGCCGATAAAAGGAATCAGGCGACTCATGTGCGGTTTTCCGCCAGCACCGAGGCGTGCATCGGCTCGGCTACGTCGACGATGGCAGTACGTCGCACGCGGAAGCGCCGATCGCAGGCGCTGACGAAGCCGCCCAGCATCATCATCAGGCCGCCGAACCACAGCCAGCGAATGAACGGCTTGTAGTACAGGCGCAGCGCCCAGGCGCCGTCGATATGCTGCTTGTCCATCGGCTCGCCCAGCGCGACGTAAAGATCGCGGGTGACGCCGGGATCGATCGCCGATTCGGTCTGGATCTGCTCGCGCGTGTAGGTCCGCTTTTGCGGCTGCATCACGGCCACGGGTTGGCCGTCGCGGGTCACCGTGACCGTGCCCTGATCCGCCCGCCAGTTCGGCCCCTGCGTTTCGCGCACGCCGTCGAAGCGGAAGTCGTAGCCGCCGATCGTTTTGGTTTCACCCGGTGCCATGCGCACGTCGCTGGTCGCGCTGAGCGATTCGGACAGCAGCACGCCAATCAGAAAAATCGCTACGCCCGCGTGGGCGAGCAACATGCCGGCCATTTCAGCGGGATATCGCCGGCCGCGCGGCATCTCGCGCCAGCGCTTCACCACGTACAGCAGCACGCCAACCGCTACCCAAACCGCCGCGGCCACGCCGGCAATCGCCTTGAGTTTGCCGTCGACAAAAAACGCGGCCACGATCGCGCAGGCCACGGCGGCGAGCAGCGCGCGCAGCAGCACTCGTTTCAGAATCTGAGGTTCTCCCTTGCCCCAGCGCAGGTACGGACCGAACGGCAGCAGCAGCACGATCGGCAGCATCAGCAGCGGAAACAGCAGGCCGAAGTAGGGCGGGCCGACCGAGATCTTGCCCAGGTTCAGCGCGTCGCCGATCAGCGGGAACAGCGTGCCCAGCAGCACCATGGCCGCCGCCACGGTAAACATCAGGTTGCCGACCAGGATCGCGCTTTCGCGCGACACCACGGCGAAGGGTTTGCCGCCGGCGACCTTCGGCGCGCGCAGCGCATACAGCAGCAGCGAGCCACCGACGACGAAGATCAGAAAGCACAGAATGAACAGGCCGCGGCGCGGATCGGAGGCAAACGAATGCACCGAAGTCAGCACGCCCGAACGCACCAGAAACGTTCCCAGCAGCGACAGCGAAAACGCGAAGATCGATAGCAGTATGGTCCACGCACGCAGCGAGCCGCGCTTCTCGGTCACCGCCTGCGCGTGAATCAGTGCGGTGCCGACCAGCCACGGCATAAAGCTGGCGTTTTCCACCGGATCCCAGAACCACCATCCGCCCCAGCCCAGTTCGGCATACGCCCACCAGCTGCCGGCGACGATGCCGCAGGTGAGAAACGCCCAGGCGATATTCGTCCACGGCCGCGCCCAGCGCACCCAGGCCTGTTCCAGCTCGCCGCCCAGCAGCGCGGCGATGGAAAACGCGAAGGCGACCGAAAAGCCCACATAGCCCATGTAGATCACGGGTGGATGGAAGGTCATGCCCGGATCCTGCAGCACCGGATTCAGATCGCCGCCGTCGGGCGGCATCGGGATCAGCCGTCCAAACGGATCGGAGGTGAACAGGATAAAGGCGAGAAACCCGACCGAGATGATGCCGAGCACGCCGAGCACGCGCGCCGCAAAGGCCTCCGGCAGCTGACGGCTGAAGAACGCCAGCGCCAGCGTCCACACGTTGAGGATGAAGATCCA
>CAIKJM010000126.1 GCA_903827735.1 uncultured Rhodanobacter sp.
CGGTGAGCTATCGCATAGCGCGCGCATTGAAGATGCTCAAGACCAACGTCTACGCGCTGCCGAATATTCTCGCGCGCGCCAGCGGCATCGAGGGCGAACTGCTGGTGCCGGAGTTTATGCAGGACGACTGCACCGCGGGGAATCTCGCCGCCGCCACGCTGGCACTGTTTCAGGACAGCGAACGGCGCAGCTACATCGTCAGCGCGTTCGAACAGCTGCATCGGGCGCTGCGCAGCGGCCTCGAGGGTCACGCGGGCGAACGCGCCGCCGCCGCAATTGCCGAGCTGGTGGATGCCACCCATGCCGGCTGACACGATTGAAACAGGCCTGCGCCCTTCGGCGGAATTCGTCTTTCTCGAACAGCAGGCATTGTTCGGTTGCGGGGTGACGCCAGCAGGGAACGCAAAATGCCGGCTTGTTGCGGGTATCGACGAAGCGGGCCGCGGCCCGCTCGCCGGCCCGCTTTCAGTCGCCGCGGTCATCCTCGACCCCGACCGGCCGATTGCCGGCCTCAACGATTCGAAAAAGCTCAGCGAAGCGAAGCGCGAGGTGCTGTACCCGCTCATCGTCGAGCGCGCGCTGGCCTGGTGCGTGGTGCTGATCGAGCCGGAAGAAATCGATCGGCTGAATATTTTCCAGGCCACCATGACGGGCATGACCCGCGCGGTTGCTGGCCTTGCGCTGATGGCCGAAGAGGCGCTGATCGACGGCAACAAGCTGCCGAAGGATCTGCCGTGCCGCGGTCGCGCCATCGTCGGCGGCGATGCGCTGGAGCCGGCGATCAGCGCTGCCTCGATTCTGGCCAAGGTCACGCGCGACCGGCTGATGGTGGCGATGGAGTCTCACCATCCGGGCTACGGCTTTGCCGTGCACAAGGGCTATCCCACGCCGGCCCATCTGGCCGCGCTGAGCCTGCTTGGCCCGTGCAAGCAGCATCGGCGCAGCTTTGCGCCGGTCGGGCGGATGACCCAGCCATAGCGGCCAGCAGCCAATGACCGGCGGGTAATAGTTTTTATCTATGACCGACATGCGCAGTATCACTTGGACAGAACTCGGCAGGATGCGTCTCAATGGAGGCGTCCGAATCCGTGTCCACGGCCATGTCCGCGCTGATTGAAACCTTGAGCTTTTTGCATCCCGTCAACCGCTCGGTATCCCCTGCGACCCGTCGCTCCCTGCGTCGGATGGTCGGGCCCGGGCTGCTGGTTGCCGTGGGTTACGTCGACCCCGGCAACTGGGCCACCGACATCGCGGCCGGATCTAGTTATGGCTATACGTTGCTGGGTTCGGTGCTGCTGGCCAGCCTGCTCGGGCTGCTGTTTCAGACGATGGCGGCGCGGCTGGGCATGGCCACCGGCGAAGATCTTGCCGCGCTGACTCGCCGGCTGCTGCCGCGTCCGCTGGCGCTCAGCGCGTGGCTGGCCAGCGAGGTGGCCATCGTGGCGACCGCGCTGGCCGAGCTGGTCGGCGGCGCGATTGCCCTGCGGCTGCTCTTTGGTCTGCCGCTGCAACTGGGCATGGTCGTGGCGGCGCTAGGCACGCTGGCGATCATGGCGCTGTCGCAACAGCGCCGCCGCACCCATGAATACGTGGTCAGCGCCCTGCTGGCGATCGTCTCGCTGACCTTCGTGTACCTGCTGATCAAGGCCCGCCCGGACGGCAGTGAGGTGCTGCAGGGCTTGGCGTCGAGCGCCAAGGTCTTCGGCAACCACGGCATGCTGGCGGTGGCGTTAGGCATCGTCGGCGCCACGGTGATGCCGCACAATTTGTTCCTGCATTCGGGCCTGATTGCCGAGCGCAGCAAGGACCTGCCGGCGCGCGAAAGGCCGATGGCGCTGCGGGTGGTGGAAACCGATACGAGGGTCTCGCTGCTGCTGGCCACCTTGGTCAACGCCGCGATGCTGACAGTGGCCGCCGCGTCGCTGTCGCACATCGGCATGGCGGTGAACAATCTGGACGATGCGTATCACGCCATCGCGCTCACGCTCGGCGCCGGCGCCGCGGTCATTTTTGCGGTCGCTCTCTACGCCGCCGGGCAGAGCTCCGCGATCACCGGCGTGCTGGCCGGACGCATTCTGAGCCGCGGTTTTCGTGGCCGCGAAAGCCGCACCTGGCTCCGCGGCATCGTCACGCGGCTGGCGGGCGTCTGCATCGGCTTTGTGCTGCTCGCCGCGCGCCCCGGCATCGGCGCCGACACGCTGCTGGTGCTGAGCCAGTGCGTGCTCGGCGTCGCGCTGCCGTTCGCGCTATGGCCCATGCTAATGCTGGCGCGCAAGCGCGACCTGATGGGCTCGTATGGCTTCGGTCGCGCTTCCATGGCGCTGGCTGCCGCGGGCACAGCGCTAGTTATCGCACTGGACGGATATCTGCTGATGACCGCCTTCGGCTGATCGATAGTTCTCACCGTCGTGCGTACCGCAAACGCGCTAGGCTAAGCGCATCGACAGGGGAGTCCGTTAGATGCGCAAGATCGTTTTTGCCTGGGTCGTGGCCTTGATGTGCGTGTCAGCCAACGCGCAAATCCAGCCCGGCGCGGTTCCGCCCGATGCCCTGGGCAAGACGCCCAACGGTGAAGCGGTGAGCCTGGCCTCGATGCGCGACAAGGTCGTCGTCATCAGCTTCTGGGCCACGTGGTGCTAGAGCCTGTTCAATGTCTCCACGTGGCCCGCGCCGGGATCTGTTTGCGCGCAGGCCGAGGAAGAAAGAGGGAGTGGACG
>CAIKJM010000127.1 GCA_903827735.1 uncultured Rhodanobacter sp.
GGGCTGATATTGGCGCGCTGGGCGACTTCTTCCCGACGCAGGCCTGGCGTTCGCCGACGGCCGCCACCGAAGCCAAAAGACGCCGGATCGAGCCGTGTGCGCCGGTCTCTCAAATAGGTACCAAGCGCGTTGCCGAGGGGGACGGACATAAGCATCCTGTTGGTATTTATACCTTGATAATGCCACTACTTTACCCGTATGAGCGCAGGACTAGTCTAGGCGAATACTCACCACTGGAGACTCTTCATGCGCATATTTCTCACCGGCGCGACCGGCTTTATCGGCTCGCGCATCGTGCCCGAGCTGCTGGCGGCCGGACACCAGGTTCTCGGTATGACGCGTTCGGAACAAGGCGCGCGCGCGCTCGCTGCCGCTGGCGCCGAGGTGCACCACGGCCACTTAGAGGATTTGAACAGCTTGCGCAGCGGCGCTGCCAAGGCCGATGCGGTGATCCACACCGCGTTCGATCATGATTTTTCGAACTTCGTCGCGAACTGCGCGAAGGATAGTCAGGTGATCAAAGCACTGGGTTCAGTGCTGATCGGTTCGAGCCGCCCACTGCTAATCACCTCGGGTACGGGCATGGGCAGCACCATGCCGGGCAAACCCGCCACCGAGGACGTGTTCAACAAAGCACATCCCAACCCGCGATCCGCTTCGGAAATCGCTGGCGAAGAGATGCTGGCCGCCGGCGTTGCAGTGTCGGTCATGCGGCTTCCGCAAGTGCACGACACGGTCAAGCAAGGTCTGGTCACGCCGCTGATCGAGGTGGCGCGCGCCAAGGGCGTGTCGGCCTATGTCGGCGGAGGACTCAGCCGATTTCCTGCAGCGCACGTGCTCGACGTGGCCCGGCTCTACCGGCTGGCCATCGAGAAGTGTGAGCCCGGCGCGCGCTATCACGCGGTCGACGAGGAAGGCGTGGCGGCGCGCGATATCGCGCAGGCGATCGGTGACGGACTCGGCGTGCCGGTAAAGTCCATCTCGCCGAATGAAGCGGCCGATCACTTCGGCTGGCTTGGCGCATTTGTCGGCCTGGATATGCTGTCGTCGAGCGAGTGGACGCGCAAGGTTCTGGGCTGGGAACCCAGCGGCCCGAGTCTGCTGGATGATCTGAGGCAGATGGATTATTCCGCAGCGGCTTGAGCCACCGCTCTGATCGCAGTCGAAGACGTGAGGTGCCTCCGCCCGTAGGTCGGCGGTGAGCAAAGCGACTGTGGAGGCGGTACGCTGCCACAGCCGCTTAAATCACCACCAATCCACCTAATCGCGCCGAGCGGCTACCCCTCATGAGCCTGCTCGCGCGTATCGAAGTACAGCAGCGTCATGCCTTCGCCAGGGCGAGTTTTGCGGCCGCTCATGGTGGCAATGCCATTGGTCGAGCAGCGGAAGATCCAGGCCATCACCCACGGCGCCCGGCCGTCCCGTAGGGCGAGCAGACAGCGCACTTCACCGAATAGCGGCTCATCGGTGACCGGATGTTTGCCGATCGGCACCTGCTTGAACTTGTTCTGCACGATCCACTGCCGCGGTGTGGGCAGCGCCTGCAATTCCGCGCTGGTGGGGTTGAGCAACAGGCCGACGCCGGAATGCCCGCTGACGGATTTGGCGACCCAGCGCTCGGGATGGCTCCACTGCGTCGCGCGCAGCGCGCGGTCCTCGACCCAGTGACAGGCTTCGTGCACCGCTAGCGGCAAATCGGCGAGGCTGCCTTTGTGCACACCGTCGTACCAGGCCGGATGGCTGTGCCAGTTGAGCCGATGTGCGGCACGCAGTTTCGCCTCGGCCACGGCGCGATCCTCCACCGAGAGGTCGGAAAAAATCAGCCGATTCCACACGTGTGCGTAGCGCTTGGAGCGATCCGGGCTGTAGAGATGGCCGTCTTCGACGATGACATCGCGCCAGTCGTGCACGTCGACGTTCCACCAGTGGCGCGCGCCGTCGAAATCCGGCCAGCTCAAACCGTCGCGCGGATGATCCTCGATCAGTACCGTGTCGGCATGCGGAGCGAGCCACTGGCGCGAATGATCCACCCAGGACGTCTCCCGCGGCAGTGGATCGTACGGCAGCAGATGGACGTCCATATCGTTGGCCCGACGCTGTGCCAGATGCATCGTGTGGAAGGTGGGCAGCATCGAAGTGAAGGCCTGAATTTCCACCCACGCCAGATCGAACGGCTGCGTCGGGTGCTCGGTGAACGCCATGTCTAGCGCCAGCACGTCCGCCCGCGCACCGGGCCACGCCACGCGCTCGGGACGCAGATGCGGCCGCAACGCGCCGACAAGATGGCCAATCTTTCGATCGAGCGCAGCGCGCAGCGCGCGGTTGCCAACGGCGTAATGATCGGAAAGCAGGCTTTGCGGCAGATGCGGCGCCCGTGTGTCCGAAAGCGCGCGGGCAAACTTCGCTTCACCGACAAATTCGAGATGCACGTTAGGTAGGCTGCTCATGCCAGGGCCTCCGCCGCCTGCGGCACGTAGGCGTCGTCACTGGCCAGCGAGGCCATCCATTGCAGCGTGGTTTTCCAGTCACCGTGCCGCAGCGCCTGCTGGCGCAGCACATCGGCGAACGTGCGCTGGATGAGCGCATCGGCCAGATGCCGCTCCCAGTAACTGCGCTCGGCGGCGTCCTTCGCGCGCGGCGCCACGCGCGACCACCAGCGTTCGAAATGTTCGGGCGTGTCGGACACCGTGTCGCGGTTCCAATCGATCCATTGGGCACGCAAGCCGTGCCGGCGCGCGCGCCATTTGCTTTCATCGATGCATGCACGCGACCACACCGGACCCTGCCTGCCGGCTCGAATTTCCAGCTGCAGCGTTTCGGCCTCCCATTTCAGCAGCGTGGTGATCAGACCGATGCGCACCAGATCAGGATGCGTGTCCATGATGCGCACCTCCAGCGTGCCGTAGCGATGATGCAGGCGAATGTCCTGCCACAATCCCTGGTCTTCGCCGAGGCAGCCCACTGCGCGCAGCCGGTCCACGTGGGCCTGATAATGCTGCTCGCTTTCCCACGCGTCCGGCGTACCCATGCGCGGATAGCGGTCCAGCAGACTGTGGCGCCACGACTGCAGCCCGGTGTCACGACCTTCAAAAAAAGGCGAACTGGCGGACAGCGCCAGGACTTCCGGCAGCACGTGCCGCAGCCGGTTCATGATCGCCATGCGCGGCGCGCCCAGCTCGAAACCCAGGTGCAGATGCATCCCGAAACTCAGCGCACCACGTGACACGTCGCGGTACTCGTCGATCAGACTCGCATAGTGAGGAAACTCCCCACCCTCGTGCATCGGCTGCTGCTGCCAGGCTGAGGTCGGATGGATGCCGGCGATAAGAATGCGCTGTCCTTGCGATGCAGCCCGCCGCCGCGCCTGCCCGCGCATCAGCCGCACGCACGAAAGCAGCTCCGGCACCGTTCGACAGACACGCGTCTTGGTTTCGATCACGCAGCGATGGATCTCCTTATCCATCAGCCCCTCGGGAACCGTGGCTTCGGCGAAATCCGCCGAAAAATCATGCGCGACCAGTTCCCCCTGGTCATCGATGATTTGAATCTCTTCTTCCATACCCAACGTGATCATGCCCCTGCTCCCTTTGATAGTCCCATCCGCGAATTCGGATAGGGACATACATAGTTAAACAGGCAGGCATGACCGCGCGGCGGAAAGCATCCATCTCGCTGTCGATTAGTGTGCGCCGGCGCGTGACGATTAAGACTGACGAAAGACGGCCGCACAAAAAACCCCGGCTTTACCGGGGCCTTTCAATCAGTGGACGTCTTTCGATGGAAAGCATCGCCTTCCATCCGCCTAGGCTTACCGTCGCGGAAACCAGGTCACGAATTTTGCTTGGACGTCGGCCAGGGCGCCGCCTGCCAGCAGGCTTCGTAGTATTGCTTGAGGGTGCTGCGAACCGGTTCGAGTTCGAAGGTGAAGCCGTTGCGGAACGCGCTGGTTCGGCCGGCAACCCAGGCACCGACGGACGGCGCGTAGATGATGTATTGCAGACGCGCCGGAGGGTAGGTACGCGTCATGCTGATCGACTCGCTGGCCACCTCGGCACCACCGCTCTGCTGGGTCAGAATCTCCTGCCGGTTGAGCTCGAAATACGAGCGCGTTCCGCGCATGACGATATCTTTGGCGCGCTCGTTGCCGACTTTGTTGATCGCCGTGAGAATCACGCGTCCGGGCTTGCACTCGATCGTCATGCGGTGCTCGCCGTGACGATCGACCTGATCGAGCGTGAGGTAGGGGCCGGTGGACAATGTCTGATACTTCGCCACCAGCGGTAAACGACCATTGTTGGCCAGTCCCGAGGTCATCATCTGATCGGCGGAGAGCCATACCGTCCCGTTGGATGCCGCGCCTGGCGCGGGCGCGAGCGCCGCAGGGTCGATGCCCATGTCCTTCAGATAGCCGGCGACGTCGCCGGATGGCTGCGTCGACTGGCTGGAGCCACCGGACGATGCCGACGTTGTCGAAACGCCAATGCGATCGCTGCCTGTCGGCGCCCAGCGGTAAAGGCCGCCGAAGTAAGCGTAGACACAGGCACCCACGCAGATGGCCGTATTCGACTCGCCCTTGCGCCGCGGCTTGCCCAGGTGGGTAACCATCGAGCCCGTGCGGAACAGCCGGCCCAGCGCCATGCCAGCGCCAATGCTACCGCTGGACGAATTCAAATAAATGTCCGAACCGCTGGGAATCTTGCCGGACCGAATCAAGGCGCCAACGCGCTGCGGCGCATCCTCATCGATGGTGCCGTAGAGATAGACCTGCGGTACGTCGGTGACGGCGAGAGTCAACCGATCATCGGTGACCTGAACGGCGAGCTGATCGGCCGACGCGTGCGACGAGCTTCGGGAACCGTCGCGCGCCTGGGCGACCGATATCGACGCGAGACCGGCGGCAAGCAGAAAGAGGCTTAGAGCAAGGCGCGGATTTACGACCGCGCGGCGGGAAACGTTTTTCATACCGATAGCGTTTGGCACTGCCACTCCCGAAAGTCCGACTACGCAGTGTCGTCAGTGGCAGATGTCCTGCGAGTGAATACGGCACGATCCACCGTAGGTTGGCGGTGAGCGGTCGGTTGGGGTGAGCGCAGCGAAAACCCCAACATAAGCTGCCGCTGCGTTGGGTTCGCTTTGCTCACCCCAACCTACCTGACATGCCGACCCATCGGGAGCAACTCCTCACGGAATCAACTTTCGCTCACGCAGGGTCGCAAACACGTCGAAGAACGCGTCGTCGCTGGGCTGATAGTCGAGGAAACCCATGCGCCGGCTCTTGGACATATCGGTGACCACTTCGATCGGGCGGCCCAGATCGGCATCGGTATGCCACGGCGAGATAAGCCGATCGATATCCGGCTCGACCAGCCCACGCTGCGCGGCGATCTCGCGCCAGATGTCGGCATCACCAGCCATCTGCGACTCTAGCGGCTGCACCGTGCCGTCGAACGGCGCAGCATCGAGGCCGAACCAGTCGGCGAGGCGCGACCACATCCAGCTCCAGCGGAACACGTCGCCGTTGACGATATTGAAGGCCTCGTTGGCGGCGATGGCGTTCGTCGAAGCCCACAGCAGGTGTTTGGCCAGCTGACGCGCATCGGTCATGTCGGTAAGGCTGTTCCACTGCGCAGCGGAGCCGGGAAAACGAAACGGACGTCCGGTGAATTTACAAACGGATGCATAAACTGCCAGCGTGGTGGCCATATTCATCGCGTTGCCAACCGCCACGCCGGTAATCGTGTGCGGGCGATGCACGCTCCAGCTGTAGCCGTCGCGTGCGGCCGCGGCAAACACCTCGTCCTCCTGCGCGTAATAGAAGTTCTCCACATCCAAACGCCCCTGCTCCTCGCGGAACGGCGTTTGCGGCAGCACGCCTTTGCCATAGGCCTCGAACGGCCCGAGATAGTGCTTCAGGCCGGTAACGAGCGCGACGTGGCGCACGCTGCCAGCAGGGCGCAGGGCGTCGAGCAGATGGCGCACCATTGCGGCGTTGACGCGGATGTTCTCCGCCTCGGTCGCCTGGCGCGACCACGTGGCGATGAATACGTGCGACGGCGCCACGTCGGCCAGTGCGGTGCGCGTGTTTTCAGCGTCGGTGAGATCCACCGCCACCGGCGTCACGCCATCCTGCGCCGGCGGTCGACGCGCCGCGCCGGCCACCGACCAGCCTTTTTCCACCAGAAGCCGCGCCGTAGCGCTGCCGACGATACCGCTGGTTCCCACCACTAGCGCCTTGTTCATGAGTATCTCTGCAAGAATGATCGGTCAAAATAATTCCGCCGCGGCGACAAACCAAGTCGGCACCAAAAGGTAACCACCCTTATGAAACCCGGCTCGCCCGACGACCAATGGCTGGAAGACTGCGCGCCGCGCCGCGTGCTGGAGCTGTTCGCCACCAAGTGGACCAGCATGATCCTGCACGCGCTGCATGTGCAGCACGAGGGCCGAGCGCGCTCGGGTGTTCTGCTGCGCAGCCTGCCCGGCATTTCGCAGAAAATGTTGACCCAGACCCTGCGCGAACTCGAAGCCAGCGCCCTGGTGCACCGTCACGTGCGCGACACCGTGCCGCCCGAAGTTGATTACTCGCTCACCCCGCTGGGGCAGCGCATGATCGAACCGATCGAGCTGGTATATGACTGGGCGCGCCGCAACGCCTCGGCGCTGGATGAACTGAAGCCACGCAGGACATCGCGGCGGCGTTGACGATCTCCTCTGATCCGATATTCCCGGTGAGTGACTTTGAAGCAACGCCTCCGCCGCCTCGCGAGGCGCCGATCAGTCTGCGATTTGCGGCAGGGGACGCGCGCGCTTTCTCGCCTTGCCAAACCACGGCAGCAGCAGCGTGCCAAATGCCAGCACCACGATGCCGACCAGCGCACCGGCTTTGACGTAGGCCAGCGTCGCGTAAAGCACGTAGACGCTGGTCGCACAAAAAAGAATCGGCAGGAACGGGTACAGCGGCACCTTGAACGGGCGCGGCGCATCGGGGAAGCGAAAGCGCAGCACGATCACGGCGGCGCAGCTGAGCACCAGAAAAAACCAGTACACCGGCGAGACGAAGTCGACCAGGGTGGCGAACGCGCCGTGGGTCAGTCCCGCCACCGCCGCCTCGACCAGCGCCACACCGCCGATGGTCAGCAGCGCAGTGGCGGGGATACCCCGCGCCCCGTCCCATTCGCCGACTGAACCAAGCAGGCCGCTGTCGCGCGCCACCGCGTACGTGGTGCGCGCGCCGGCAATCAGTAGCGCGTTGATCACCGCGATCGAGGTGACCGCCACCGCGCCCACCACCAGCCACTCGCCCGTGCGTCCAAACGCCAGATGCATCGCCGTCGCCGCCGGCGCATTGCTGGCAGCCAGACCCGCGTGACCCAGACAGCGCACGTAGGCCCAGTTGACCAGCGTGTACAGCACGGTGACCAGCGACATGCCGCCGATCAGCGTCATCACAATGCCGCGAGGCCCGGCGCGCAGCTCGGAGGAAAGCGTGGCCGCGTCACTCCAGCCCCCATAAGCCAGCATCACAAAGATCATTGCCGGCCCGTAGGCATTAGCTGCCGGAACCGGCGCGTCATTTAGCGGCGGCAAGCCATGGATAGCCATCCATACGCCGGCCGCACCCAGCGCCAGCATCCCGCATACCACCACCGCCACAAAGCCGGTCTGCGCCCCCATGCCGGTGCGCACACCGCGCAGATTGATCACACACAGCAGCACAATAGTACCGACCGCCAGAAAGCCGGTGCCGTGCTCGCCCAGCGGCAGCGCCTCGTTGACGTAATCGGCGAACACGTAGGCGAGAATGGCGATAAAGCCGGTGTGGATCACCGCAAAGCGCGACCACGCAAACAGAAAGGCCAGCTTGCGTCCGTAGGCCTTGTGCAGAAAATGGTAATCGCCGCCCGCATCCGGAAACGCTGCCGCCATCTCGGCGAAACAAAGCGCGCCACAGAACGACAGCGCGCCGCCGATCAGCCAGACCAGAAACAGCCCGGTTGGCGAGCTGATGCTGGCCGCCACGGTCGGCGTGGACTTGAAGATGCCCGATCCAATCACCATGCCGGCGCACATGGCAATGCCATGGCGGATACCGAGATGGCGACGGGGACGCGCGACCCCGCCCTGCGAAAGATCAGCGGCCGCGTCGAGAGAGGTCATCGGGTGCGATCCGCCAGTTTAGGTATGTGTCTGGAGTATGCCACGCGACAGACGTCCAAACCGCAAGCCACGGAGTGACCGCCGTGACCTCCTCATCACCTTCGGCGGGAAAGACTGAGATGGCCTCACCACGGAGACAGCCGATGTCCGACCAACGCACCGCACCGAAGCCCGGAAACTCCGGCTACGCCGAAGAGCAACCCAAGACCAATACCAAAAAAGATCTGCCGGATGCGAAGACGCCTCACGAGCCGCAAAATGTGCCGAGCAAGAAGCCAAAGCAATAGCCTCGCCTGTTCGGTAGCTCCGTTGAAGAGCGTGGGCGTTAGACGCAGCGCCACGGCGAATCGTCAAAGGCGCAGCGCCTAACTTACCGTCCGTGCTCAAGGGTTTTTCCGAAGGTGCCATGGCGTTTTATGCGCGCACACGGCGATGAAAAAGATCGGCCACGTGAGGAAGCTTAGACGTCGTCATGCCGCCGTTTTAACTCCGTGCCCATCAGCATTCATTTGACGACACCGCCGGCCCGGCGGGTCGCGTCGACGATCCATCCGGAGCTCGCCATGCTGAGTCATCACGATGCAGTCGCTCGTATCGCCGTAAAAAATATCGCCGTCGCGAGACGCTTCTACGAAAACACTCTCGGGCTCACCGCCGTCGCAACCGGCGACAAGGATCGGGTCGAATACCGCAGCGGCCAGTCCACCATCCGGGTTTATCGATCCGAGGACGCCGGAAACACGCGGGATTCAACGCTTACCTTTGCTGTCGGCGACAGGATCGACATTCTGGCCCGCGCACTCAAGGCGAAGGGCGTGCACTTTCAGCACTATGACCTTCCGCAAACTTATATCGAAGGCGACGTCCATGTGGCTGGCGAACAGCGCATCGCATGGTTCAGCGACCCGGACGGTAACCTGCTGTCGATGGTCGGCGGCTAACTGCATAGCCGCCGCATCTTCTCAGCGAACCCAATGGCGCACGTGTCGCCTCTGGATGTCGCCTCTGGATAATGGATAGTGCTGTATAACCTAAGCCGGGCATCCAATACGGAGCGAGGGCATTTGCCTCCTGTGGCTGCCAGACATCGGTATGGTCCCTGCGTTAACCTGCCTCGAAGTTTTATTCGGAAGACAGTGCGGCGGGTGAACGGTTAAAGAGAAGTGGTGCCAATCAGCGTTATCGTCGTTGGGAGAGCGAAACGTGTCATCCGTCAATGAGCCGAAGCCCTGTGCGCTGTGTCGTGACGAGGTTCCGCTCGGCTTTGAATTCACCATGGCGTTCCAGCCCATCGTCGACATGCGCGATCGCAGCGTGTACGCCTATGAAAGTCTGATCCGCGGCGTAGACGGCAGCAGCGCCGCCAGCATTCTCGATCAGGTCACTGATCGCAATCGCTACACCTTCGATCAGGCCTGTCGGGTAACCGCGGTCGAGATGGCTTCGAGACTCGGCGTGACATGCTATCTGAGCATCAACTTTCTACCGAACGCGGTGTATCAGGCGAGCACCTGCATTCGCGCCACGCTGATGGCCGCAGAACGCTGCAACTTTCCCACCGATCGGCTGATCTTCGAGATCACTGAAAACGAGCGGCCTGACCAGGCGCATTTGAAACACATCGTGGTGGAATACAAGCGCCAGGGCTTCAAGACGGCGTTTGATGATTTCGGCGCCGGCTATGCCGGGCTCAACCTGCTGTCCGAGTTTCAACCGGACATCATCAAGCTGGATATGGCACTCGTCCGCGACATCGATCACGATCCCATTCGTCAGGCTATTGTCCTTGGCCTGCTGGATATTTGCCGCGCGCTGCGCATCGAGGTGATTGCCGAAGGCATCGAGCAAATCGGCGAGCTGCAGATGCTGCAGTCGATGGGCTTGCACCTGTTTCAAGGCTTCCTGTTCGCTCACCCCGGCTTCGAGCAGCTGCCGGCAATCCATTGGCCGGATGTTGGCTGAGCCCTCCGCAGGACGTTTCGCTTCATGCGCCGAAGTAACCTTCGCCGCCGCTTTGGCGAAGAACCCAGTGACGACACGCATTGCTGCCTTCCATCCATCCGCCGTGTCGGCCGGAGCCTGCTATGCACACATTCTTTCGACTGCCCGCCAAATTCCTGCTCGGCGCGTTTGCGCTGATCGCTTTCAGCGAGATCGGCTACGCCCAGGAGCCCCCGGCCACCGGGTCACCTGTCGTGGTGGAGCTGTTCCAAAGCCAGGGCTGCTCCTCGTGCCCGCCGGCCGAGGCGAACCTCAATGCGATCGCCGGGCAGCCGAATATCCTCGCACTGTCCTATGCGGTGACGTATTGGGACAACCTGGGCTGGAAGGACACCTTCGCCAGCGAGGCGTTCACCAACCGCCAGTACGACTATTCGCACTATCAAAAACAGGATGGCGTCTACACGCCGCAGGTCATCGTGAACGGGCAGACGGCCATTGTCGGCAGCGATCGCGCGCAGCTCGATCAAGTGGTCGCCGAGGCGCATGCGCGAGGTCCGTCGCTGTCGTGGGCCAAAGGCCAGCTGCAGGTCGGCGCAGGCCAGCCTAATGCTCCAGCTGACGTCTGGCTGGTCCGCTACGATCCGCGCACCATTAACGTAGCCATCCGCGCCGGCGAGAACAGCGGCCGCACGCTGCCACATCGCAACGTAGTGCGCGAACTGGTGAACCTCGGCACGTGGGACGGTCATGCAAAAACCTTCGCTATTCCCGCCGCATCCACACGCGGCCTGTCGACCGCGGCGCTGGTGCAGATCAAAAGCGGAGGCGAGATTCTCAGCGCTGCAAAAGATTCCAGCGTGAATACGGATACCGCCTCACGCTGATTGCGCGCTGTTGAAAGCGCCCGTTGGAAGCTTGTGGATGGTCGATTAGCGCACTGCGATACTTCAGCTTTCGTTGTTCGATGGACGCTTCAACATGCTCGCGACTCGCTGGATCATTTCCACCCTCGTATTCGCCGTTCTCGCGCTACGCGCCATGCCACTAACTGCCCAGCAGCTGCGCATCATGACGTTCAACGTGCGTACCGGCATCGCCAACGATGGCGCAAACGACTGGAACCATCGCCGTGACATCATGGTGCGCACGATACGAGCGCAGCATCCCGACGTGCTCGGCACGCAGGAGCTGAACAAATTCCAGGGTGATTACATCGTCGGCAAGCTGCC
Source organism: uncultured Rhodanobacter sp. (assembly GCA_903827735.1). GTDB lineage: Bacteria > Pseudomonadota > Gammaproteobacteria > Xanthomonadales > Rhodanobacteraceae > Rhodanobacter. The sequence goes on from CAIKJM010000127.1 coordinate 11,331, forward strand.
GCAGTACCTGTGGTTCGGCATCGGCCGCCGCGGCGATGAGGGTGATGAACATATGGGCGTGTTCTATCGAGCCGACCGGCTGCGCGTCATCGACTCCGGCAGCTACTGGCTTTCCGACACACCAGACAAACCCGGCAGCATCACCTGGGGCAATTTTTATCCGCGAATGGTGACCTGGGCCGTGTTTGAACGCAAAGCCGACGGCCGGCGCTTTTATTACTGCAACACGCATTTTCCGTATCGCGATCAGGACGAGCTGGCGCGCACGCGCTCCGCCGAGGAAATTCTTGCCCGCCTGAGCGCGTCACCTGCCAATCTACCCATCGTTATGACCGGTGATTTCAACAGCGCGCCAGATAGGCCCGACCATGCGGTGCTCACCTCGTTGCTGGACGACGCATGGATCAACGCGCAAAGCCGCAGCGGTCCGGAACAGACTTTCCATAATTTCAGCGGCGTGCCGGATCGGCGCATCGACTGGATTCTCTCCCGCGGCTTTCACGCGATCATGGCAAGCACCATCACAACCAGTGAGGGAAGCCGCTATCCCTCTGACCACTTTCCGGTAGTCGTCGCACTCGCCTGGCCGGCAACGCCAAAGCAGCATTAGCGCAAAGGCTAGTGCATCTGCGACAGCAGCTTTTCGCCTGCCGCCTGGGCAGCGGCGATCGCTTCCTCAGCTGACTGGAACACGCCGGCGACCTTGATCGGTTCACCGCGCAGCCCGTCCTTGTCTTCAATGGTGTACATGGCTTCGTAAACGAAGCTCCCGTCACTGGATGACTCAACCTGGGACGAGGGATAGATCTTGTAGCCAGATGCGTTGCTCATCGGGGGTCTCTCGCGTCGGATGGCATCAGTCTACCTTGCCAGTTCCTGACGGCGAATCAGCGAACGCGCGATCTCGTCACCCGCAGCCAGCGCTTCGTCAATGGACGCGTACGTTCGGTCATTCTCTTCTTCCGGCCCAATGCCAGGAACAGTGACGACAATCGAGATGCCGCGCTCGTGCTGCGACGTTTCCACGGTATACGTGGTGCCATCGACGGTGCGGGTATGGGTTTGGGGTGTAGAACCGGTCATGCGGCATTCTCCTTCGGACGAACGCGTAAGCTGATCTCGTGGCAGTGAAGAACGCATGACAGCGTACCTATGGGGATCGCGCTGCGCTGTCAGCGGCTAGCAAACCCGTGGACAGCGTCCATGCCGGATGGAAGGCTAAACGCGGCGGCCCGTTGTTGTGTCGCCTGCGCGCGACTCTCGCCTACCAACGTCTTACCGATACTACCGATAGCTACGCCATAGCCGCAGGCTTCGACAACGTCGCCATATCGATCACCAGCCGATAGCGAACCTCGCCTTTCTCGAGCCGCGTGAAAGCTTCGTCGATCGCCGAGGCGGCGATAATCTCGACGTCGGCCGTGATGCCATGCTCGCCGCAGAAATCCAGCATTTCCTGCGTCTCGCGCGTGCCGGCCGAACCCGAGCTGCAGAGGCGTCGCCGCCCCATGGTCAGCAGCACCGGCGTGAAATCCATCGCGTCGGGAATACCCAGGCAACACAATGTGCCATCCAGATCGAGCGCGAGCAGGTAGGGATCGAGATGGTGCCGGCTGGACACGGTATCCAGAATGAAGCGAAAGCGGTACTTCTGAGCGGCTATCGCCTCGGCGTCGGTCGACAGGATCGCTTCGTCCGCACCGAGCGCCAGCGCGTCGCTGCATTTGCCCGGCGAGGTAGTGAACACCACGACTTTCGCACCCAGTGCGTGAGAGAACTTCACCGCCATGTGTCCCAGACCGCCGAGACCGACCACGCCGATCGTCACGCCCGGCCCTATCTTCCAATGCCGCAGCGGTGACCAGGTAGTAACGCCGGCGCAGAGCATCGGCGCCACGGCCGCCGGATTCAGTCCCGCCGGCACGTGATAGACGAAATCCGCGTTGGCCACGTACTCATTGGAGTAGCCACCGTAGGTCGGCTCGCCGTCATGGCGGTCCGTGCCGCCATAGGTCAGCGTGGGAAATTCGCGGCAGTAGGGCTCGTCGTGTTCCCGGCACGGGCCGCAGCGGCGGCATGAATCGACGATATTGCCGATCGCCACGCTGTCGCCCACCGCAAACCGGGTTACCTGGGCGCCCACTTCCGTCACTTCACCGACCATCTCGTGCCCAGGCACCACCGGGAAAGCGCGCCCGCCCTGAATGGCGTGCAGATCGGTATGGCAGACGCCGCAGTAGGTGATGCGCACGGCGACATCATCTGGCCGCAGCGCGCGGCGCATAAAGGCCCACGGCGCCAGCGGCTGATTCCTAGCGAAAGATGCCAGGCCCCAGGCCTGGCGCAAGGATGGAGCAGGAGCGTTCGATGCCATGGTGTTTTCCTGAGCGGATGCGGTTCGATGGGCGGAGCATCAGCCTAAGCGCCACGGCTTTACTTGATAAGATGGGTTGAACGGGATGAACTCATGAAGCACATGCAGCAATGAAGCGCGATGAGCTCAACGATCTGGCCGCCTTTGCCCTGGTAGCGGAGCTGATGAGCTTTACCCAGGCGGCCACGCGCCTGGGTATGTCGGCCTCCGCTTTGAGCCATGCCATGAAGTCGCTCGAATCGCGGCTCGGTATGCGCCTGCTCGCGCGCACAACGCGCAGCGTGCGCGCGACCGAAGCCGGCGAACGCTTGCTGCGCACTCTGCGGCCTGCGCTGGACGATATTCAAGCAGGGATCGGCGCCTTGAGCGAGCTGCGTGAAAAACCGTCCGGCACCTTGCGCATCACGACGCTTCGGCAAGCAGCCAACAGCGTGCTGCTACCGATGATTCCCGACTTTCTTGCCGATTATCCGGAGATCGGCCTAGAGCTGACCATCGATGAAGGTCTCTCCGATATCGTTGCCGACCGCTACGACGCCGGCATCCGCCACGGGCACAAGCTCGACAGGGACATGATTGCCGTGCGCATCAGTGCGGATATTAAAATCGCCGTCGTCGCCTCACCTTCTTATCTCGCCAAGCGCGCTATTCCGAAACATCCGCGCGAACTGGCCGAACACCATTGCATCAACTATCGCTACACCACCTCTGGCGGCACCTACCTGTGGCAGTTTGAAGAGGATGGACGTCCATTTCAGATGCGCGTGGAAGGACATCTTGCCTTCAACGATGGCGACATGATTCTCGCCTCGGCGCTCGCCGGCCAGGGTATCGCGTACGTCTTCGAAGAAATGGTAACGGACCATGTTGTCAAAGGTCGGCTCACGCGGATGCTTGAGCCCTGGTGCCCCACCTTGCCCGGTTACTACCTTTATCACCCCAGCCGCCGCCAGACGCCGCCAGCGCTTTCAGCCATGATTGAGGCACTGCGTACAAGACTGGCCCAGGCTGAATCCCAGCGCGGGGCGACAATGCCGCCGCTTCGAAAAACCCGACAAAAGGCCAACCGGTGAATATCGATTTCCACTATGGCGTGATCTATCTCGTCAGCCGCCTCGCCGGACTTGAAAAGCCGGATGCCGAGATCGTGGCGCACTGCTGCCAGTACGTGGATGACGCCACGGTCAGCGGCACGCTGGAGTTCGCCGGCGGCGAGAGCTACGAGCGCTTTGCCAGCGCGCACAAGATGTTCGATTACATGAATATCAGCAACACCAGCGACAAGCGCATCTGGGCGCCGTTCCACTTCCTGCCGGGCGGCGAAGGCAATACGCTGGAAGACAAATCCATCTGTAAGCCCGATAGCGCGATCGCACGCGACATGGTCGCGCACGCCATCGCCAACCGCGGTGCCGAGAATGCGCTGCACCGCCTGGGCGTGACCCTGCATGTTTACGTCGACACCTGGGCGCACCAGAACTTTACCGGCACCATCAGCGACCATAACGTGGTGAGGTCACTGACGAGCGAGGATTACTCGCACGACGCGTGGCTCGGGAAACTGGAGCAACTGGCCAGTGATGCGGTGCATACGGCGCAGTCGGAACTTCTTGATCACCTGGTCAAGCTCGGCCACGGCGCAGCTCTGCATTTTCCCGACCAGCCCTGGGCCAAGTGGCAGTATCAGAACGGCCACGGCCTGACCTTCCGGCGCGACAACCTGCCGATCTTTATGGAAGCGGCGGACATGGCGTATCGCGCCATCAAGGGATTTCGCCGCGGCAATACCGCCTTCGCGCAGGAGGAAGGACTGCCCGCAGAAACCCGGGCAGCGCTCGCGTCTCTACTGGCCTCCAATCGCGATGACGATCCGGTCAAACGGCTGGACGCACTGCGCACCGCGCTGGCCGAAGGCCAGGTGCCCGGCTTCGCCGAAACGGTGACGCCCTATATCGGCAAAGGCCACGGTTCGTGGAAAGACCAGGCCACCGGCATCATTGACGACGACGGCGATGGCAAAGAAAAACCGGTGTGGTCCGAAGCCTTCGAACAATCCGACTACCGGAAAGTCCACGACGCGATCAAGGAGCATCGCTTCGTGGTGACGCAGGTGATTCTGCCCAAGCATGGTGTGCGGCTTGCCTAAGCCAGCTGATGTTTTTTGCGGCCAGAGCCGACACAAACAACGATACCGGCGGATATCGAATGATCCGCCGGCCTCCTTTTCTAACGTGCGAGCTTAGACAAACATGCCGCCGGAAGCTTCGATGCGCTGGCCGTTGATCCAGCGATTGGCGGGCAGCAAGAGCGTGGCGATGACGCCGCCGATATCGTCCGGCAAACCCGTGCGGCCAAGCGCCGTCACGGAGGCGATCATCTTTTTGATCTCCGGGTTATCGCGCACGGCGCCGCCGCGGAAGTCGGTTTCGATCGCGCCCGGTGCCACGGTATTTACCGCGATGCCACGAGCGCCGAGTTCTTTTGCCTGATAACGCGTCAGCACCTCGACCGCACCCTTCACTGCCGCGTAGGCGGAGGAGCCCGGCATGGCGAAGCGCGCAAGACCACTGGAAATATTGATGATGCGCCCGCCGTCGGCGATCAGCGGCAGCAGCTTCTGGGTGAGAAAGAACACGCCTTTGAAGTGGACGTTGACCAGTTCATCGAAGTCGGCCTCGGTGGTGTCAGCGATGCTGGCATGCAGGCCGGTGCCCGCGTTGTTGACCAGAAAATCGAAGGTGTCGCGTTGCCAGGTCTTGCTCAGCACGTCGCGAACCTTGGCGGCGAAGGCGTCAAAGCTGGCGCTTTTGCCGACATCCAGCGGCAGCGCCACCGCCTTGCGGCCGAGCTTTTCGATCGCCGCCACCACGGCCGCCGCTTCCTTCTCGCCGCTGCGATAGGTCAGGATGATGTCGGTGCCCTGCTGGGCCAGTTTCATGGCGCTGTTCTGACCCAGGCCGCGGCTGCCGCCGGTGATGATGGCAATAGTGGAGGTGCTCATGGGTAACTCCTTGGGGGTGAGTGGATGATTCGGTAAGCACACTCTATTGGTCTAAATGGAGATGATAAATCGACCATATTAGATTTGTATGTTCAAATAAATCGACCAATATACCGCCCCATTGAGAATATCTGGCCGTATGAACACGCTCGAAGCCATGCAGATCTTCATCCGGGTGGCCGAACTGGCCAGCTTTACCCGCGCCGCCGACAGCCTTGGCATTCCCAAAGCCAGCGCCTCGACCGCCGTGCAGCAGCTCGAGGCCAGCCTGGGCGCGCGGCTGCTGCACCGGACCACGCGCAAAGTGCAGATGACGCACGACGGCCAGGCGTTCTACGAACGCAGCAAGGATCTGTTGACCGATGTCGATGAGCTGCAGTCGATGTTCCAGCAGGGCGAACAGTCGCTGCGCGGGCGGCTGCGCGTGGACATGTCCGGCGGCGTGGCGCGGCTTTTCGTGCTGCCGCAGCTGGCGGAATTCATGCAGGCGCACCCGCTGATCGAGCTGGAGCTGAGCAGCACCGATCGGCTGGTGGATCTGGTGCGCGAAGGCTTCGACTGCGTGCTGCGCGTGGGGCCCCTTGTCGACAGCAGCCTGGTGGCGCGGCCGCTGGGCGCGTTCCGCATCATCAACTGCGCCAGCCCCGCTTACCTCGAACGCCACGGCACGCCGAAAACGCTGGACGACCTGGCAGCCCACCAGCTCATCCACTACGTCTCCACCCTGGGCGCGCGCTCGCCGGGCTGGGAATATCCCGACGGCGGCGGCTACGCCAGCCTGCCGATGGCGGGCAGCATCACCGTCAACAACAGCGACTCGTACACGGCCGCATGCATCGCGGGACTGGGTTTGATCCAGGCGCCGGCGGCGGGCCTGCAGCCGCTGATCGACGCCGGCCGGCTGGTGGAAGTGATGCCGGATTGCCGCGCCGAACCGATGCCGGTGTCGCTGCTCTACGCCAACCGCCGCAACCTGCCCCGACGCGTGCAGGCCTTCATGACCTGGATCACGCAGGTATTGCAGCCGCATCTGGAGCCGCTGGCCTGAATCGCTTTCGCCGGCAGAGTGGCGATCAAGCAGGGCCAAAAAACGCGTCCCTGTCTCTGCGCCATGGGCCATCGTTGACGCAACCCTCATAATGCCGGGCTGCCATCCAGCGACAGCGTGACCCATGCACATCGGTATCGACTTCGGCACCAGCTATTCGGCCGCCGCCGCCATCATCGACGGCGAGCTCAGGCTCGTGCGCTTCGGCGACGCCGAGCAGTTTCGTACGGCGGTGTTTTTCCCCGAACTGGTGCCCGACCCCAGCGACTTCACCCTGACGCCTGCGCTCGAAGCGCAGCTCGAAAACCAGCTGCGCCTGGCCAGGCAGCAGCAGCGTCAGCTGGCGACCGCCGCCACAGCGCGTGGGCAGGCGCCGGCGGCGCGCAGCGAGCAGGAGTTGCGCAGCGAAGCACTGCGCGTGGTGCGCCGGCAGTGGATGGAGGAACAGACGCGCAACGCCACCGCATCCGTCGCCAGCTTCCAGCACGCGCTGTTCGGCGAGGCCGCCGTCGAGGGTTATCTGGAAAGCGGCGGCGGCAATCTGATCGAATCGCCCAAGTCGATGTTCGGCTATCGGCTCGATCCGCAGGTGCGCAAGGTCATCGTGCATATCGCCACTCACATCATCGAGCACATTCGCCTGACCGCCAGCCAGCAGTTCGGCACGCCGGTGCGCGGCGCGGTGATCGGCCGGCCGGTGGAGTTTCGCAGCTCGATGGGTGCGCAGGGTTCGCTGCAGGCGATCGAGATTCTGCGCGAAGCGGCGGCCGCGGCCGGCTTCGACAGCGTGAGCTTTCTGGAAGAGCCCGCGGCGGCGGCCATGCACTATCACAAGAGCCTGGCGGCGCGTCAGCACGTGCTGGTGGTCGATATCGGCGGTGGCACGACCGACGTGGCCCACGCGCAGCTCGGGGGCGACGAACCGCCGCGCATCGAGCGCAGCTGGGGCCTGCCCAAGGGCGGCACCGATCTGGATGTCAATGTGAGCCTGCACAGTTTCATGCCGCAGCTGGGCAAGGACATCATCAGCATGCCGGCGCATCGTTACGTCGACGCCGCCAGCGTGCATAACCTGCCCAAACAGCGGGAATTCCGTCAGCAGGACTATCGCCTCGTCGACGAGCCATTCGGTTCGCGCCTGCGCGCCTTGCAGGCAGCCGGTGCCACCACGAGGCTCAACCAGCTCGCCGAGCGCAGCAAGATCACGCTGAGCGCGTCAGCAAGTTTTCGCGCCGAACTCGATTTCCTCGAGCCCGGCCTCGCAGTGGAACTCGGCGGCGAAGACTTTCACGCCGCCATCGACGGCTTCCTCCTGCAGATGGAGCGCACTCTGACCACCGTGCGTGGCGATCTGGCCCACCTACCGGCCAGCCTCTTCTTGACCGGCGGCACCTCGCGTTCACCGCAGATCCGCGAGCATGTACAGTCCTGCTTCCCGGAGATTCCACTGGTCCAGGGCGATCCCTCGCTGGGCGTGGTTTCGGGGCTGGCCGTGGCGGCGAGTGAGGCCGACCCCGGTTAGTTCCAACCGATCTGCGAAAACTGAAGAATTGCCCTGTTTTTGGTCACACTCCATTAACGAACCACCGAGTACATTAACCCCATGTCGTGAGACATTCCTCCCACCGCGTGGCATTGGCTCCCCTCCGATAGCCCGCACTCAGATGGAACCCCCCCGAACCCGCAGACTCCCCTCTGCGGGTTTTTTTATGCTCGGATGGTGTTGTCGTGCATAAGTCAGGGCCCGGCATGTGCCCCAGCGTCACGCCAGGAGCTGCCTCCCCCGCCCTGCTCCGGAAAATCGCGATATGCAGCAGCAAGAAGGCCAGCCATGGCAAGTGGCTGGCCCGGAATGATGGATCGGAAGGCCTGGAACCTGATGGCCTCTGTCCCGGCATCAGGCTCTGACGGCCGATAGCGCGCAACTATTCGACGATCACATGCGCAGCGCCGGGTGCTGCCACATCTACCTGGCGGCGCCGGATAAAAAACGCGGCGACCAGCGCACAGACCACCAGGACCAGCGACCAGGTAAAGGTATGGCCGAATGCGGCGCCCAGCGCTGGAACCGCCCGCACGACGGCGACTGCCGGCGCTGCTTCGCCGGTAGGAAGCGTCGCCGCACCCGGGCCGGCGGGCATGGCCGCGGCCAGCTCGTGCGACAACACCACCGCCAACAGCGCCGTGCCGATCGAACCGCCGACCCGCTGCAGCACGTTGAGACCGGCGGTGACCCGCGCTACCGCGTGGCGCTCGATCGACGAGAGCGCGGCGCTCATCGCCGGCATCATGGTCGAGCCCATGCCCAGGCCCATCAGGAACAGCGTCAGCTCGACCTGCAGCACAGTCGTCGTGGCCGAAATCCGGCTGAGGCTCAACATGCCCAGCGCCACCAGCGACAGGCCGACCGTCACAACGCGGCGCGCGCCGAGCCTGTCGGTCAGTCGCGCGGCGATCGGCATTGAAATCATTGCGCCAATGCCCTGCGCGGCCAGCAGCAGCCCCGCATGTAAGGCGGAGTCGCCGCGCACCACCTGAAAGTACAGCGGCATCAGCAGCGCCACGCCAAAGAACGCCGTGCAGAAAAGAAACACGGTGAGCGCCGGCGCACCGACGGCGCGCTGCGCAAACATTTTCACGTCGATCAGCGCGCCCTGGCGCAAGCGCGCATGCAGCACGAAGGCGATCACCAGCAGCAGCCCGAGCAACACGGCGCCGCCGCCGCCGAGCGAATCCAGACCCGAGCCGGCCGCGGTTTCCGCCAGCCCGTAGACAAAGATTGCCAGCCCCGGCGACAGCATCAGCAGGCCGGGCCAATCCAGCGCATGGTGCGGCTTGGGGTCGTCGCGCTCGAACACGCGCATGGCGGCGAACAGCGCAATCGCGCCAATCGGCAGGTTGACGAAAAAGATCCAGCGCCACGAGACATCATCCACCAGCCAGCCGCCGAGAATCGGCCCGACGATCGGCGCCAGCAGCATCGGCACACCGACGATACCCATCACCCGGCCCATTCGCTTCGGTCCAGCCGCATGGGTCAGAATGGTCATGCCCGCGGGCATGATCATGCCGCCGCCCAGGCCCTGCAGCACGCGAAAGACGATCAGCGAACCGGCCGACCACGCCGCGCCGGACAGCGCCGAGCCCAGCAGAAACATGCCGATCGACGCCATATACAGGCGCTTGGTGCCGAAGCGATCGGCGGCCCAGCCGGTCAGCGGAATCACGGTGGCCAGCGCCAGCATGTAGCCGGTGGAAATCCACTGCATCGTGGCCAGCGGCGCACTGAAGCTTTTCGACAAGTCCCTGATCGCGACGTTGACGATCGTCGTATCGAGAATCGACATGAAGGTACCGAGAATCACCACCGCCGCGATGCGCAACAGGCGCGGATCGAGCGTGGCTTCAGCAGGAGTTTTGGGGGTCGGCATGGGCTTGTTCACTTGGAAGCTTTAGAGGGTGTCGTGCTGCACGATGGGGACGCGTGGGTTCCACCTGGCATTGGCAGATGCCGCGCAGTCAGTTCGCCGAGCGTAGCGACGGCCGCATCAAGCGCGGCACGCTCACCGGCATCGAGCTTGGCCACGAAAGACTCGACGGCGCGGCGGCGCGCCTGGCCGATCTGCACGATCGCGGCACGCCCGGACCCGGTCAGACCAATGCGTTTGATGCGGCGGTCGCTCTCGTCTTCGCGCCGCGACAGCAGGCCGGTGCGAACGACGATATCCACAGCGCGCCCGGCGGCCGCCATCGACACGCCCACCTGCTCGGCCAGCTCGTTGACGGCCATGTCCCGCCCGGCATGCTCCAGCACGAACAGCATCCGCAGCTGGGTCATGGTGAGCTCGAATTCCGCGGTGGCCGACATCACCTCTGCCTGACTGCCCTTCATCAGCGGCATCATGGCCGCGATAAGGCGATGGCTAAGGGAATCGTCGGTGGCCTTGGATGAGCGCATCGGCGCAACTATATCTGATGACGCAATAGTTGCATATACGCAAATATCTAAATCGCCGCAACCGCGCTCAGGTCACGCGAATGCCTTTACCGTGGTACCGAACTGACCTGGTTGCTCCCTGTGACCTGCGCGCCCGTTCAGTCGACCGCCAGCATCCGCTTCAACGGCCGGCTGAGCGCAATGGCTAGCACACCGCCGATCGCCGCGACGCCGGCGTGCATGAACCAGAAGCCGGCCGGCGTCATGTGCTCGTAGAAACCGCCGAGCCAGCCGATGATGAAATTGCCGGTAAAGAGGCTGAGAAACACGGCGCCCATCAGGGTCGCCTTGATCGACGCTGGCGCCGCGCGCGACACCAGCGCGAGCAGGGTCGGCCAGTAGTAGAGAAAGCCGATGCCGAGCAGGATGTCGTAAATCACCGGCACCAGTACCGGCGTGCGCGCGCTGAGCAGGCACGACACCGCCAGCAGCGCATTCGCTGCCGCCGTCACCCAGGCACCCGTGGCGATCTTGCCCAGGTCATCCGGCTCGCTGCCGCGCGCGGCCTGAAACCGCCAGAGGGCGAACAGCACGGGTACAAAAACAATGCTGGACAGCGGATCGATCGAATTGAACCAGGCCACCGGCACGTGGAAGCCGAGGAAATTCAGATCGACGCTGCGATCGATCCACACCAGCGCCAGGTTGGTGTTCTGGTAATAACCGACGGATTGGAAAATGGTGATCGCGGCGACCACCGCCAGCGCGCCGACGACGCGCCACTCGCGTGCCGTCAGTGACGTTTTCTCGCGCTGGCCGGCGCGCGGCCGATCCTTCGGCAGATAGCGGAAGCCGGCGATGTAGGTGAACAGGCCGATAAGCATCAGAGTGCCGGCCAGCGCAAAACCCGCGTGCCAGCCGTACAGCTGCGCCAGCAGGCCGCACAGCAGCGGACCGACGACCGCGCCGACATTGATGCCGATCGAAAAAATCGCGAACGCGCGCGTGCGGCCCTCGCCATCCGTCTCGGCGTAAAGCTCACCCACCTGGGTCGAGATATTGCCCTTCAGCAAACCGCAGCCGACGACGAGCAGGAGCAGCGCCATGAGGAACGAGGCGTCGAACGCCATCGCCCACTGGCCTACGCTCATCATCATCGCGCCGATCATCACGGCCAGCCGCCGGCCGAGCCAGCGATCGGCCACCCAGCCGCCCAGCACCGGCGTGAAATACACGAAGCCCGTGTACAGCCCCATGATCTGCGAGGCCAGGCCCAGGGTGGTCATCGGTCCGAACACCGACTCCAGCCCGGCCCGAAACGCCGTAAAGCCCAAGATACCCTCGACATGTCCCCCCAGCAGCAGCGCCTGGCTCATATAGAGCACCAGGATCGAGGTCATGCCGTAATACGAAAACCGCTCCCATGCTTCGGTAAAGCTGAGAAAGGCCAGAGCCCTCGGTTCGCCGAAAAAGGTTTTTGCAACCACGGTGGTGTCGTTGGTCATGTCGCTCCGAATAGAAACCGATCGATAAACCTCGATTATTCGCACAAGCCGCCGACGCCGTCTGTATTTTTTTCTGCATCCAAATACGCAGCGTCAGGCCAGTATCTCCAGGCAAAAGTCGATGAAAGCACGCACCTTCCCCGCCGGATGATGGCGCGAGGGATAGAAGGCATAAAGCGGAAAGCGTTCGTCGACCCAGTCCGGCAGCACCTGCACCAGCTTTTTCCTGGCGATCAGATCCTGCACCACGCCCAGCGACATCATCTGCGCAAGTCCCGCGCCGGCGACACAGGCGCTGATAAGCGTTCCCGCATCGGTTACCAGCAGCGGACCGCGCGTCGTTACCGGCACCGCCTTGCGGCCCTTGCGAAACTCCCAGTCGAATGGCCGACGCGTCTGCGAGTCGCGAAATTGGATGCACGTGTGGCTGGCGATCTCGGTAGGCGTCCTGGGGTGTCCGTGCTTTTCCAGATACGCCGGCGACGCCACCGTGATGATGCGCGTCTCCAGCAACAGCCTTGCCACCAGCGATGACGATGGCGGAACACCGAAGCGCACTGCCACGTCGATGCCGTCGCCGATCATGTCGCCCAGCTCGTCGCGGGTAATCAGCTCGATTTCCAGCTCCGGATGACGCGCCATGAACGCCGGCAATTTCGGCGCCAGCACTTCCCGTGAAAACAAAGGGTCCGCATTAATCCGCAGGCGGCCGCGCACCGACGCCGACGCGCTGCCCGCGTGCGACGCCGCCTCCTCGATGCCCACCAGCAGCGGCTGCACCTCGGCGTAGAAGCGCTGGCCTTCGTCGGTCAGCGTGATCGAGCGCGTGGTCCGATGCAGCAGCCGTATACCGAGCCGCCCTTCCATGCGGCTGATGGCGCGACTGACGCCGGAGGACGTCATGCCCAGCGCATCCGACGCACGCGCGAAGTTGCCCGACTCCACGACCGCCGCCAGCACGCCCAGATTGGCGAGCATTTTTCCATCGAAGGCCATCGTCATCACTCCTGATTTTCAGTCATGAAAGATCTGAAAAAAGTGATCTTCAGTCAATACATCACGATCGCTAATCTTGCCCGCAGCCGGAGGACAAGCGCGCCAGCGACTCTGATTCTGCTTCACCATAACCAAGGACCATCACCATGTATGCCATCACCGGAATCACTGGCCAGGTCGGCAGCGCCGTCGCCAACACCCTACTGACGCAAGGTCTCGAGGTTCGTGCCGTCGTGCGCGATGCGGCAAAGGCCGAAAGCTGGAAAGCGCGCGGCTGCGAGATCGCCGTCGCCGACGTCAACGATGTCGCTGCGCTCACTAAAGCCTTTCAGGGTGTCGATGGCGTTTTCGTACTGTTGCCACCGATATTCGACCCCGGCCCCGGCTTTACCGAAGGCAGAGCGATGCTGGCCTCGCTACGTGCCGCATTGGAGGCCGCCAAACCCCCGCGCATCGTTTGTCTTTCCACCATCGGCGCCCAGGCAGTCCAGCCCAATCTGCTCAATCTGCTGGGCATGATGGAAACGAGTTTTTCCGAATTGCCGCTGCCCGTGGCCTTTCTGCGCGCCGGCTGGTTTATGGAGAACGCATTGTGGGATGTAGCGGCAGCGAGAAAGGAAGGCGTGCTGCGCAGCTATCTGCAGCCGCTGGACCGGGCGTTTCCCATGGTTGCCACCCAGGACGTTGGCATGCTTGCCGCTGCACTGCTGCTGGAAACCTGGACGGGGACCCGAATCGTCGAACTGGAAGGCCCGCAGCGCGTCACACCGAACCAACTGGCTGCGGCGTTCGCTGAGGTACTGGGTCATCATGTCAAAGCCGAAGTCGTTCCGCGGGATGGCTGGATCGACGAGTTCACGCGCCAAGGCATGAAGAACCCGACGCCGCGCGCCCAGATGATCGACGGCTTCAACGAGGGATGGATTCGCTTCGAGTCGAACGACGCAAGCGTACGCAAGGGCTCGACATCGCTGAATGCGGTGATTGCCGAACTGGTCGATCGCCACTAAGCGACAGTGTCCACAGTCCTTTTCAAATGCAATGAGCCGGACGATCGCTCGTCCGGCTCCTTCGCTCTAGAAATGCATCAGCTACTTTTAGTGGCTACTACCCACCGAGCTATTTACCCCGCCAGTAACTCGGCCACCTTGCAGGCGGTTTGCCTGGATCACCGCGTGAGGCGGCAGCGATATCGGCGTACCATCGAGTCCAGCAACGGCCTGCGAGATGAAGCCGCCACTCCCGTTGCTGAGCCATTCGTACAAAGTACTCGGCCCTAATTGCACTTGCGCAGCCCCCACCTCGGCCTTAGCAGACCATAAGAGATCAGCGAGACCATCACCATCGTAGTCGGCAATACTGGCCAAGGTGTATCCCGCAGGCACGGGCAGCTCCTGCGTGGATGACACGGTGGCGCTGTTCATGTTCCAAATCGTCAGTTGGTTGGCTCCAGGGTTGGTCCAGAACAGCGAGGTCACGCCAGCACCGGCGATGTCGCCTGCGCCAAACAGAGTAAAGCCCACCGGGCGGTTGGCGATCTGTGTCGTATCAAAGCTTCCCTGCTGGTTGTTGATGGACAGGTAGACCGTGTTGTTGCTCGGGTTCGGGCTGGTCCAGACGATGTCGGCAAAACCGTCGCCGTTGACATCCGCTAGCGTCGGTACAAAACCTTTCGGACCGCTGTATACCGCCGACAGCGTAGGAATAAACGTGTAATGCGCTCGACCCAGGATATACAGAACTCTAAAGCTGAGCTGTTGCCACTGCACCTGCCCCGTCTGGCCATTTGCCAGAAAAAGTTCATCGGATCCGGAGTTGTCGAAATTGCCCGCGCCGGCGATGCTCCATCCCGGTGCATAAGCCGAACCAGCGGCACCTTCGTAGTAGTTGGCGGCGCCGCCATCTCCATCCGAAAGCATGATGTACAGCTGATTGCCAGGGCCAGTCAGCGCGAGGCTGTCGATATCGCGTGAAAAGATGCCTTCCGTGGGACTGAAGAAATTACCTATGGCGCTGATGGAGTAACCCGCAGGCATTGGCTGCGACACGTTGTTTAAGATTAGCGAACCCTTCATGCCCAGCTGCAGGAAGTTTCCACTACCGGGCTCCAGCACGGCGATATCGCTGAATCCGTCGCCATCTCCATAATTGGCCGAGGACAGATAATCGGACGGTGCGACGTAGCCGTTCTTGAACGGTGCGTAGAACATCGTGACCGCATTCACTAGGTTGGTGGCGTTAATCGTGCCAAGGCCGGTTGCCATGCTATAGCCTGCGCCCGTATTCCACGCCGGATCGAGCTGATCAATTCCGCCAGCGCTCAACACGCCATACGATTTGGCGGACTTGCCGTTGTAGCAGTCGTTGGTGCCGGCGTAGCAAGGTTCATCGATCGTACCGACCGTGACGTTGTTGAACACGCAGTTGGCACCGACCTTTGTGCCGTTGCTGGAATTACAGGCGGTCAGCATCGCGGTATTGGGCGAGTTGACGGTGCCGTATTCCTTGACGCCGAGGTTGTAAAGCGCCGGCAGGATGTTGCCGCTCGGCTGGCCCGACGCCTGGTTGATCAACGCCTGCACGCCAGCCATTGCCGGTGCCGCAAACGAGGTGCCGCCAGCGCTGTTGAACAGCACGTCATCCGGGTTGCCGTAATCGCAGGTGGTGCCACCCTCGCTCGCATCCGACATGCAGTACACCAGCGCATGCCCGTAAAGGCCGTTAGCCGCGAACAGCGAAACATCGGGCATCTGACGCGCGCCGTAGTTGTTCGACCCGTAGATGCCAACCTGCCACAGCGGCTGGAACCAATTGTTGCTGGCGCCGCCGCTGCCGCCGCCGGTATTGAGATACTGCTGTCCCGTTGCGCTGTTGCACGCGGTGACGCCGTCGCTGAAACCAAGCAACGTATACAGAGTGTTGCTCGCGCAGGAGGTGTTCCAGGTCTGCTCGGGGATGTAGCTCAACGCCGAGCCGTAGAGCGCCGAGTTCGAGGCGCTCCAGTATTGCGTCTGCTGTTTATAATCGTTGAAATCCGTACCGCCGACGGCCACGTTGTAAGGCGTCGACGCCATCGCATTGACGGCGATGCCTTGATAAGCCGCCGACTCGTTCTGGTCACAGCCGGCGGACCCCGCATCGCCCGTAGAAACGAAGACCGTCACGCCTTCGGCTGCCGCCTGCGACCACAGGTCACCGGCCTCCTGCACCGTACCATCTACGAAGCCGGCCGCTTCGCATTCGCCATAACTCAGGCTGAAGATCGTCGGCATGGGGGCCGAATATCCGCTAAGCAGGTTTGCCGCCGCGGTGAAACCGCCGAACGTGGCACTCTGGCTGTCGTCGCAGGATGCAAACACGATAGCCGCGTCCGGCGCCGCCGCACCGATCCACTCGGTATCCAGCGCCGCTTCGCCTTCGTCACCATTCGTGCCCGGGTCCGGGCAGCTGGTATCACCGGCTGCCTGCATCGGGTTGATGTAACTCACCGTTCCCGCGGAGTTGGCCGGCAGGAAAGCACTGCGGAACATCTGCACGTCCGCCGGCAGCACGTCCGTACGCTCCAGAACAGCGACTGTCTGACCTGCGCCGCGGACGGGAACGCTTCGGTTCCACAGTGGCGTAACGTTGTAGATGGTGTTGAAATCCTGCGGCGCCACGTCGTACGTTGTCTGCGTATCGACTGTGCCCGGCGGCGTGGTGATCTGTGGTGCGCCCTTGGCGCGTGCCACGGCTTTCCACTGACCCGACCGTTTGTCGCGCGTCACCGTACCTACATCGGTGTGCTGCGGCTTGGGGAAAAAATTGTTCAAGGAGGCGGCGCCGAAAACCACCGAAGCCAGCGCCACCGGAATCTCCTGCTCGGTCGCATTGGCAAAGTGGTTTTCGCCGTTCACTGTATAACCGTGCAGCGAGGTATGGAACGCGTTACCGATCGCGGCGGTATTTCCGGAAAAGCTGAGCCGCATGCCGGTGAGCGATACCGAGGTCACCCGCAGACCCTGCGACTGTAGCCACTGTTCAACCTTGGTGATATCCGCTGTCGCAGGACCGAACATCGTGCCAATCTGGGCCGCGGTCAGCCAATGATGGAAATACGGTGAGCTGGGCGTGGTCAGCTGAGCCAGATAATTCTCGAACTGAGCTTGCTTGGCATCGCTGCGCTTGAGCAGCAGCGTGACGTTACGAATAGTGCGTGTGGCTGGCAACAAGCCGGTGTCGTACTTGGCTACTGCCAGCGCTGGCTTGCTGCCTTTGACGATTGAAAGCTTCGACGTATCGATCGCGTCGGTCAGACGCGGCGTATCCGGTGCATAGTTGGGAACGTTGGCGGCTGACGCGGAGGCGTGCGCCGTTGGCGACAGCATCCCTGCAATTGCCATAGCTGCTCCCGCCAGCCATGGTGAAGGCCCGTTACTTAACATTATGAAATCCCCAATCGAAATCGTGCGATGAAATAGAGTCCTGACTTTCCCCGTCGAAAAATTCCTGCTTTCTGAAACGTACGCGCCGTTGACGCACGGGCGAACGCTCTCGAGCTTAGGTGAGCCAGCCGCGTTAGTCACACACGGTTTTATGATCGTAAACTCACCGAAATCTCACCGGTGATTCAGCCATCCAAACGCGCTGATTTTCCGCCCGGTCCGGACCGTCCATGAGGGTAGCTAAGAACATGTTTCAGCGACTTCAAGCCTGGGTTAACCGCATCCCGATCGATGATCCGGTCGATCGCCGCAACGGCGTTTTCATGCAGTGGCTACTGCTGTTCGAAGGCCTCCGTATGCCGCTGAACAAGATCTACCTGCTGCTTTTCAACTGGAACTATATGGAGAGCACGCTTTACGACACGGCGCGCACCGGACCACGCGTGGCCATCACCATCGACTTGGCCACCGACGCCGCCATGACGGCAGCACCCTGGATCGGCATCTGGCTGATTCGCCGCGGTCGCTTTCGCCCGGCGGTGGCTCTCTATGTCGGCGTGGTCTTGGCATCAGCCGCACTCGCATACGGTGCCTTCGGTTATCACGAGAATTTCGTCGACCTGACCCTGGTAGTGATATTGACGATCAGTGGACTGATGCTCGGCCGGCGCGCCCTATGGACGACTTATGGGGTGCTAGCCCTGGTTTTTGCCATCGGCGTGATTCCACCGCAGATCTTTAGCGACATCCGCCTCTGGCGACTCGCTGTCGAAACCTATGTCGCTTTCCCCGGTCGCGCACTGATGAGCTATCTGCTGATAGCCATCGTTATCGATCGAAGTATCAACGCGCTGCGCGAAAGTCTGGACGAATCCAATGCGCATCGGCGTGAGCTCAAGCGCGAGATTGCCGAGCGCAAACGCACGCAGGAGCAACTGCTGCACGCCCAGAAAATGGACGCTGTGGGTAAGCTGGCCAGCGGTATCGCTCACGATATGAACAACGTGCTCGGCATTATTCTTGGATTCGCGATGGAACGCGATCGCCTCAATCCGGATATGCCTTACGACGAGGATACACGGGCCATGGCCGACGCATTGGAAGGAGTAGAACTTGCCGCGCGTCGTGGAGCCGCCGTATGCAGCAAGCTGCTCAATTTTAGCCGGCACGACGTGACCCATACCGAAACTTTCAACGCGGTGTCGGCGCTGCGCGACATCCAGCCGCTGCTTCGACAGCTGCTGCCGCCCGCGGTGCAACTGATCCTCGATACGCCGCCCGAAGAACTCCTGATCCGTTTCGACCGCAGCCAGTTCGAACTAGCATTGCTAAATCTCGCATCGAACGCACGCGATGCGATGCCCGGCGGCGGTCGCTGCAAGATCGCGCTAACCTCGCAGGACGCCACAAGCGTTATTTTATCGATTGAGGATTCCGGCACCGGCATGTCGGGCGAACTTCTGCATCGCATCTTCGAACCGTTTTTCACCACCAAAGCCGTTGATCAAGGTACCGGTTTAGGACTCAGCGTCGTCTACAGCCTGGTCAATCGCGCCGGAGGCGATATCAGCGTGCGCAGTACCGTTGGGGTCGGCACCACGTTTTTCATCGAGCTGCCAATGGCCGAGGCCGCCTCGGTGCAAGCACCCGTGATGCCCCCCGCAGGTCGCGTGCGCGTGTGGTTAATCGACGACGACGACAGCCTGCGCGGCGTACTCGTCGCTGCACTGGAAAAAGCAGGCTGCGAGGTGAGTGAAGCCGCCAGCGGTGCCGAAACGGACCGGTTGGTTGAGAACATGATGCATCCACCGCACGTGCTGGTCTGCGATTACCGCATGGCCGATACCGACGGCGCGTCGCTGCTGCGCCGTCTGCGCCACACGCTCCACGCGGTACCCGCCATTCTGATTTCGGCCTATCTGGAAAAAGATGGCTCACTCCCCGGGCTGGAAGACAAGCACAGCGAGCGTCTACCGAAGCCGTTCTCTCCATCGACGCTGCTCGAGCGCATCTTCGCCGCCGTAAGCCGTGAGCGAGCGGACGGAATCGACCAAAATCAGCTCATCGCCAGCAGATAACCCTGCCCGTGCACGGCGTTGAGCGGCAGCGGCTCGCCAACGGCGGCAAGCACCTTTCGGCGCAGGCGATGAATCAACGAGTCAAGCCGATGGGGATCGAAGGCATGGATGTCGTCGGTGATAGCCCGGATCAGCACATCGCGCACAACGACCTGATTGGGCTGCTTCATCAATTCTTCCAGCAGGCGTCGCTCGGTCTTGCTCAGGATTACCCGGCCGCCTGACGGCGACATCAGCAGCCAGTCGTCCGAATCCAGCTTCCACGCGCCAGCCGGCGGCGCGGTCGACGGCGACGAGCCGAGCCGACGCGCCACGCTGTACAGCGTAGCGACCAGTACGTCGATTTCCACCGGTTTGGAAAGGTACGCGTCCGCGCCTTCGCTGAGACCGCGAACGCGATCAATATTCTCCGACCGTCCCGTCAACATCACGATGCCGATGTCGGAAAACTGTGCGCGAAGGGTGCGCGTCACCTCAAAGCCGTCGTGATCGGGAAGACCTATATCCAGCAATACGATGTCCGGCTTCCGTTGCTCAATGGCACGCGCCATATCGTCGATATGCCCGATGGCCATGACCTCGAAACCGAACTGCGTAAGACGCGGCGTCAGCACCCTGTCCCGCAATAACTCATCGTCGTCGATCAGAAGCAGGCGCAGGGTTTCGGCAGGCATGGATCAACTTGGCAAGGCGGTGGCAGGTTCGTTTCCAAACCATAACCCATAAACGGGCTGTCTTCGCGGCCTAAATGAACCTCACCACCGATCATTCCATGATGAGCCACCTTGGCGACCTCTCGCGTACCTCTAGGGGTGCCGAAGGAGGCATGAACTGCGAGTCTCTGGCCAGCAACCCGGAGGTCAAGAAGCGATGCGAAAGACTAGTCGTTTGAGCAATCCAGGCCGCTGCAGTGCGGCAAGCTGCTGGCCCGACTTTGTGTCAGATTCCCCTGGTCCGGCTCTCGGGATCGGTAGGGTCGCCCCGCGCTCCGGCATCCACCAATCAAAGGGGTCGTCTTTCATGAAAAGATTTCACAAGATTGCGTTTGTCGCGCTCGTGGCGCTGCCGGGTATTAGCTTGGCTGCCGCGCCGGTGCTCAAGGTCAGCAAAAGCGTGCTCATCCACGCAATACCGGATGCGGTGTGGGCCAAGGCCAAAGACTTTGGCGGCCTCAATACCTGGCACCCGGCGGTCGCCAAGGACGAAATCGTCGCCGGAACAGATAACCAGCCCGGCGCGGAGCGCGAGCTCACGCTCGGCGACGGCGGCAAGGTCCACGAAAAGCTGGTTGCGTTCAACGACCAGGGCCACCAGTTCAAATATGTCATTCTCGATGGCGTGCTGCCAGTGACCTCATACACGTCGACCTTCCGAGTCGTCGCCGTCGGCAAGGACAGCGCCAAGGTCACCTGGTCGGGCACCTTCAAACGGAAGGACATCGGCCCCAAACCGGCCGACGACGCCAATGACGCGACCGCCACGAAAGTGATCAGCGGCGTGTACCAGACCGGTCTGGACAACCTGAAGAAGGTGGTTGAGACCCCGTAAGACAGACTGCTGGTCAAAACCGGTAAGCAAATGAACTGGGCCCACCGACGGCTACGAGCGTCGGTGGGTTTTTTACGATCAGGATAAGGCCGTCTAGCGTGACTGGACGGCCGATGAAAACCGCAGCCGGTCAGGCCGCTTCCGTCCACACCGTTTCGATATCGCTTTTGACCGCGCTGTCCACGCCTTCGGTGGAAACGCCGAGCATGTCGTGCACCAACCCATGGCGGATGCCGGCAAACTCGCCTTTCAGTCGATACGTCGCCGTCCAGTTGACCCGGCCAGAGCTGCCCGGATGGTGGTCGCCTTCGTAGGTGTAGCCGTTGCTGGTTTTGCCGGCGACGTTGCTCATGACGGATACCTCTGAGCAGGAGGAGAGCCTGAGCATAGACCCTTGCTGCCTACGTGGGGGAACCGCGAAACGGTCCGTATCGGACGAAGCATTGCGCGACCCCTTGGCAATGAGCTCCAAACCTTCTCTGGTGTGGGCACGCAGCTGCCGCGTTTTATCCGCTATCCGCGCGCGCTGAGCGCGCTGCGGCTGATCAACGAAACAACCGCCGGCGCTGAACGCGCCTCTTGCCAGCATCCCTAACGGACACATCCCAATCGCTCATTATCGAAAGCATTCCAGAGGAACCTCCGACCATGCAACTGATCCGCAACGGCTCGCAACCTTCAGCCAAGGGACCCGAGCAATATTTCACCGGCACCGTGCGCATCGACATGCCGTTCAAGGGCGACGGCAACGCGACGATTTCCGGCGGCATCGTCACCTTCGAACCCGGCGCGCGCAGTGCCTGGCACACTCACCCCGCCGGGCAGATCCTGATCGTCACGGCAGGCAAAGGCTGGACGCAGTGCGAGGGCGAGCCCATCGTCGAGATCAACGCCGGCGACATCATCGTCTGCCCGCACGGCCACAAGCACTGGCACGGCGCCACGCCCACCACGTCGATGACGCATATCGCCGTGCAGGAGTCGCTGGATGGCAAGGCGGTCGATTGGCTGGAGAAAGTCACCGACGAGGACTATCTGGCGGGTCCCGCGTCCCACTAAATGCCGTATCGACGAAACCCGGCCGCGTTTGCTTCGACGGATGAAGCGATCGCGGCCCGTTTCGTCCTGGGCGCCCACTTCAGGGAGAATGGGCAGCACGCGCGCAGTGCCAGCGCACGCATCCTCCGCCACTGGACGACACGTCTCTCCGCATGAGCCTCGACCCCGCACGCCCTGCCACCGTCAATGCCTTCGCTTCGCTGCGCGCCGGCCTCAAGATCGCCGCGATCCTGCTGGCGAGTGCCGTGCTAATGCCGCCGCAGTGGCTGTTGATGCGCCTCACCCGCGGACGCGCGTCCTTCGTACTGCCGCGGCTATGGTTTACTTGCCTGCGCCGCGCGATGGGTCTGCGGTTGAAGATCGTCGGCACACCGCGCGACAAGGGCGGCACGCTGTTTGTCGGAAACCACATTTCGCATTACGACATCGTGCTGCTGGGAAGCATCCTGCGCGCACGCTTCATCGCTAAGGATGAGATGGAAAGCTGGCCCGGCGTGCGTTTTATTGGTGGCCTGGGGCAAACGGTGTTCATCAGCCGACGCCGGCAGGATACCGCCAGCGTGGCGGCCGCGATCGCCGCGCAGATGCGCCCGGATCACGACCTTGTGCTGTTCGCCGAAGGCACCACCTCATCCGGCGAACAGGTCGCGCCGTTCAAGTCGAGCCTGCTCGCGCCGTTCCTCGGTCCGCAGGCCGCCGCACAGGCGTGGCAGCTGCAGCCGTTTACCCTGGACATCGTATCCGTCGACGGCCGAGTCTTATCCGCTGGCGGCGATCGCGACGGCTACGCCTTTTACGGTGGCATGGAAGCCGGCCCGCACGTCAGCCGGTTTTTTCGCACATCCGGCGCGCGGGTGCGCGTGACCTTCCACGAACCGATCGCCATTCCGCCCGGCACAGACCGCAAGGCACTGGCGCTTCGGGTGCATGACATCGTGGCGGCGGGCCTTGCTTCCCACTCCGCAAGGCCAAAGGATGCAGAAATCGCATCTGCGTAACGGCCTACTTACTCACCGCTGACCGAGAACAAGGCCACCATCGACTCGTCGAAAATTCGCTAAACGGGATTCCTGGCTGATTCTCGATCACAGCCTGCTCAAATAGAAGTTTCCACGACCAGGCTGACATGCTGACCGTATGCCAACTCCAGCGTGTGGCCATCCGGATCCCTTAGATAAGCCCAATAACCTACGGGCGGGCCAAATTCCACCGGCTCGCTGACGAGACAACCCTCGGCGCGCGCAATACCGCAAAGTCTGTCGACCTCCTTGCGTGAAGCGACGCCCACGCCTAGATGTGCGTCCGGCAACAAAGGGCGAATCTCAGCCGAAGACTCAAGAAGCACGATCACAAACGGCCGCGTCCCATCGCTAACCCACCTGACACCAGGACGACTGTGAACCACACGCATGTTCGCGAAGCGGCCATAGAAAGCGACGCTTGCTTCGAGCGATCTAACGGGAAGTGCAATGTGAGTAAAACCCAAGTCGGACATGGTGCGCCTACAGTCGATGGATAATGCCGAAAGGGACGTCCGCATAATTACTGTCCACATGAATTAGATGCAAGGTCCAATGCAATGGTTATTGCCGCGCTTGATTTACATAGGACACTCCCGCGCCGAAGTAGCCCACGTAACTCAGGGAAACTCTCTTAGTCCATAGCGCCACGATCAAACGATCCCGAACGAGGCTCGTTTTGTCGTTTTATTTTGCTAACATCCAGCACTGGAACACCACAGGGGAAATACCAAATGCTGAAAGCGCTCGCGCTTAGCTTCGTGTGCCTGATATTTACCGGTTGTGCATTCAACGCGCAAAAGGCCACTTTCAATCCGATAGTCAATGTCGCTTCATCCAATGCCGGCAAGGGGAGCCAAGTTGGCCTAAAAGTGGACGATGAGCGCCCGTCAAGTTCGTTGGGGCATCGTGGCAATGCTTATGGTGCCGCAGCGGAGATCACGACTGATCAAGACCTCGCTGCGTTGATTCGAGAAAAGATCGCGTCCGGCTTGACCAAGGAGGGATACCAGGTCGTCAATTATTTGCAAAGTTCAGGTGCTCGATTGACCCTGGAATTGCGGGACTTGAAGTATTCGACGTCGACCGGCTTCTGGACCGGCGGTGTGGATGTCGATGGCGCTATCAAAGCGATTGGAACGAATGGCAGCGATACCTATGAGAAGTTGTACCGGACTGATAAAAAAAGTCGCGTCGTCGTTGTCCCGACTGCCGGAACGAACGAGCAATGGTTAAACGAGGCCCTCTCCGATCTGCTGCGACAAGTGTTCGAAGACCCTGAACTAGCGGCTCTTTTATCAAGGGGAGGGCCATCAACAGCCTCGAACCAAACAGCTGTTCCTTCAGCCTCAGTCGCATCAACTCAGCCCTCCGCTCCAGACGCGCGAAGCGCCACTTCGGCTGTACCCGCCGCCTCCACTCCTTCAGGCCTTGCGCTGCAGGCAAAGCAAGCTGCGACCCAAATGGGATGCGGTGATGTTCAAGCCAGCGGTCAAACTACTTTTACGGCCGACTGTGGCAGCTACAAGGTAGCTATCGACTGCGGCGGTAGCACCTGCCGGCCGACACACACCATCAAGGATGGTGAAGACCAGTGACGAAATCAGAGCGGGCGATACACACGCCCGATAGCCACGTTCAGATGATTTAAGATGGCACCGGAAGGGTCGGAAATAATGCATCCCAGCATTTTTCCGGCCCTTTTTGTCTCCGGCCATCAAACGATCCTATTCTGGCCTAGCTAATAACTTCTGTTATAAACATCGCCCAATCTGTGGTCTTCCAAAGTCGGCGCGGACGAGCTTGGGTCAACTAGCTGTTCGTTGCCTGCGCCAGCACGAAATCAATCGCCGCACACACCGCCGCCACCTGCGCCTCATTGCATTGTTTGGGCGTGGCGCGTGGGCTGTCGGGGTAGACCTCGGTGGTGGTGACGTAGGGGGCGTCGGTGACGCGGGCGCAGAGGCCGAGTTTTTTCAGCGAGTACTCGATGACGCCGGGCGCGACCATCGGCGAACCGATGATTTCGCCACGCGCATCGGCGGGCGCAATATGGGTGACCTTCGACACCGCCGCGATCACCGCCTGCTGAAACGCGGGCTGCGAGTTTTCGCTGTCGTCGACCAGATAGAAGCCGTCCGGAATATCGTCGGGCTCGTAGTGGATGCCGTCGCGTGCCGCCAAGGCCGGGCGAAACTCGGACTCGTCGGTGTCGGTGGTTTCATGCAGGTCGATATGCATCAGGGCGTGATCGCGGATGGGCTCGACCAGGCGCATCAAGGCGGCCGATTCCTGCGCCGGGCTATCGGCGCGAAACGATCGGTTCGGGTCCAGCGCGTTCGCATTCCAGCGATGAATGCGCTCGTAAGCCCAGGGGCTGACGCAGGGCGCCACCAGGATATTGACCCGACCGGCATAAGCCGCCATCTGTCGATCAACGAACTGCAGCGCGCCGTGCACGCCGCTAGTTTCATAACCGTGCACACCGCCGGTGACCAGCACGACAGGCAACGCGTCGTTCCAGTCGCGGCTTCTAATCGCGAATACCGGATAGCTGTCCGGCAAGTAATCGATGCGGCCGTACTCGGAAACGTCGAAGCGATCGCGAAAGGTATCGATAACGCTGACCACGTCCTTGCGATAACTGCGCTGGACCATTTGGCGCGAGAGCCATAGCGCCACTTCCGCCTCGCCCCAGGGGCGTCCCGGTGTGCCAATGGGATAAGGGGCTTCAGGGCTCATCGCGTGGCTCGCTTTGCAGTGGCGTCAGTTGCGGCACTTTAGCACCCGACGCAGCAGCCGAATGGGCTGCATGCGCTCGTCGAAAACACTGCGCCGGTTGTTTAGCCTCACTCCATTTGAATGCTTCTCTTGTTAGGTTGCCGTCCCCACTCAGGAGTCCCACGAAATGATCCACGTCGTTGCCATCATCACTGCAAAACCTGGCCGTCGCGCCGAGCTGCTGGAACGCTTTCTTGCCATCGTGCCGATCGTGCATTCGGAAGACGGCTGTATCGAATACCGCCCGATCATCGACAACGACGCCGGCCTCGACGGCGCGCGGGAGGCTATCGGTGCCGACACCTATATCGTCATCGAAAAATGGGCCAGCGTAGAGGCGCTCGACGCGCATGCGGCGACCGACCATATGCGCAAGTACGGCGAAGAAGCGGCCAGTCTGATCGCCAACCGCGTGCTGCATGTGATGCGCGACGCATGATGCGTATCGACCATCGCCGCAGCGTGTAAACACTAGAGCGAGTCAATCATCAACGAGCGTCCGGCGCAACGCGCTGGCGCCTGTGTGCCGCATTACTTGCTGCCTTGCACATTCCGGGTTGCAGGCAACGGCTTAATGCCCGGCGCGTTCACCGCTGGCACATTGTCCAGCACCTGAAGCTGCGTGCCGCTGGTCTGCGGCAGTATCGGCTGGTCGGTGGCCAGCAGCACGGTACCAGGCACGAGCTCGGGCAGCAGTTTGGCCAGGAACGCCGGCGGCAGGGCCACCTTGTCGGCGAGCTCGGCATCGACCGGATGACCACCTTCGTCACCGTGACCCGGGATGCCGATGGTGATCCACTGCGGCATGTGCAGACCGGGCATGCCGGGAATCTCTTCGGCCATTTGTCCTTGCGCCACGATGTAGGCGTGCGTGCCAGGAAGCGGGTCGCGCACGGCGATAGCGGCGCGCCCGATCTCGATACCGTTGCGCAACACGATCACGTCACCGTCAGGCACGCTCAACACCATCGAGATCGGGCCATCGGGCGATTTCTCCGGCTCCCAGCGATAGGTTTCGCCGCTCGGCAATGGCGCAATGGTGCTTTCCAGGCCGGTACGCAGATCGATCGGCGTGATGGCGCGCGGATGCACCACGTCGGCCGGACTGACGCCCTCGGCGGACACCACCACGGTCATGCCGGTAGTGGTGGTATCGAACAGCAGCCGCGCAAATTCGGTCGGCAGATGCACGCAGCCATGCGATTCGGGAAAGCCCGGCAGGCCGCCGGCATGCAGCGCGACGCCGTCCCAGGTCAGCCTTTCCTGATAGGGCATCGGCGCATTGTTGTAGAGATCAGAGTGGTGGCTCTTGTCTTTCTGCAGAATGGTGAACACGCCAGTCGGCGTTTCATGCCCCGGCTTGCCGCTGCTGATGGTGCTGATGCCCATCAGAATGCCGTTGCGATACACGTAAGCGCGCTGCTCGGTCAGGCTGACCACGACCGCCATCGGTTCGCGCCCGGGTCGCGCGGTACCGCCCCATATCCACTCGCCGGGCTTGAGCGCGGACGGCGCGATATCGACGGGGCTGGATCGCGTGGCACCCCAGACCGGCACCGCGGGCTCGGCCGCGTAGACGGGCGCCACGATAAACACGCACACAAAGACTAACCATACGACTCGACCCATGACGTTCCCCTCGCCACCAAGGCTTAGACCTTGCCGTTCTTTTGTTCCGTGGTCGCCGCCAACCGCTGGCGCGCGGCGGCGCATTTCAACAACGCAGAATGCGCCAGCCACGCCTGGTCAGGATAGTAAGAAAACACAAACTGGCCATTTTTCATCACATCAATGATCGGCTTGGCCACCGCCGCACGCAGCGCGGGGCAACCCCAGCTGCGGCCGAGCCGGCCCATGCCCTGGTCGACGGCAGGGTTCACATAGGCCGCGCCGTGCATCACGATGGCGCGCGCCATCGCCGCATCGTTGATGCCCTGCTCCAGCCCCTCCATGCGCAGCGACAACCCGTTATGGCCGATATACGTATCACGCGTCACGAACAGGCCGAGACTCGATGCGTGGCTGCTGTCCTGATTGGAAAAACGATTGGGCGTATCACCGCCCGATCCCTGCCCGTGCGCCACCACCTCGTGATACAGCAACCGCTGGCTCGACAGGTCGAACACCCAAAGCCGCGGGGTCAGCGACGAGCGGCTGTAGTCGATCACCGCCAGCCGCTGGGCCTCAGGAGCTACCCCGCTGGACTGCGCACAGCTCACCGCTGACAGCGCCAGATCGAGCACTTGTGGATTCAGCTGCGGCGCCTGCTGTTCGAGCAGGCTGGCCAATGCCCCAGCAGAGTGTGCCGCGGGGGCCACGCTCGTCGAAACGTCGGAAACGTCGGAAACGCCGGCTGCGCCGGGCGCACTGCCAGCGCACAGCGCGGCGGCGGGCACACCGATCGCGAGCAAAAAGCCCAAATATTTTGTGTGCATGGCGGGATTTTAGGTGGCCTTCAATTAAGCAGATGTTGCGGCGACGACCGTGCGAAGCAAGCTCCCGGCGATTGGAGAGCGGGAGCCACGTCCGCCAGCCGGTGTCTTCGAGCTTGCGCGACGACCGCTTCTAAAAGCGGTGCGACAGCCCAAGATATACCTGAGTATCCGGCGTGCTGCGGTTGAGGCCGACGTTCGTACCGACGTCGAGCTGCAGAGTCGGGTTGACCAGAAATATCAGCGCTGCGTCGGCCGAACGCTGGCGAATTGTGCCGGCCGGGTCGCGGTTGTCCTGCGCCCATAGCTCGATGGCGAAACTCAATCGACGGGTCAGCGGATGCGCCACGTTGACCAGGCCGGTCACGGCGGCGTGGTGGCCGTGACCATCGCTATCGGCCAGCAGGTCGAGCTCCGGTCCCAACGTCAGCGAAAAACCCTGAGGCAAGGCCACGCCGATCGGCGCCGCCAGACCGCCCTCCCAGCGGTCGTTGCCCAGGTCGTGCGCGGCGGTAGGCGCCTTGATGAAAGGAATCACCGATACGCTGACGGTGTCGTCGCTGAACAAACGCGACTTCAGCCGCAGGTACACGTCGCCGGCACCGGACAGGCTGCGCGTATGGCCATCCTCCTTGGTGCGCACGCGTATCGCTGGCGCCCAGTTGATCTCGATGTCCTGATGATCGTTGAGGCCATATTTGAAATAGGGATTGAGGTAGTAGAGCGTATCGCTGCCCACACCACCGTGCTGATCGTGCGTGCTGTTGCCGATATCGGTTTCCAGCTGCCAGCTCCCCTGCGGCACGGTGCAGGTGGCGTTGGCCTTGGTCGGGCGGTCAGTACAAATGGGCGTGGTGTCGAGGCTTTGTGCGTGCGCCACAAGAGGGGCCTGGCCAAGCCACGTGGCCATGAGGATGAGAAGCGGCTTTTTCATGAGCGATCCAGCGTGGCGCCGAGCACTACGGGCAAATGCCCGATCGATCTGGGCGCAAGGTGTCGCAAGAACTTACAGGCCGCCCCGTAAAGTCAGCACACTTTTTGCGCGCGTTCCCGTAAAAAGATCGTCATTCCGTCGCAGCTACTTTTAGATCCACCGCCAGGAAAGTTTTTCGCTGGCGTTTGCGACGTTCCGGGCATGTGCGCCTAGGCTGCGGAGCACCCGCAGCTGGACTACTATGTCGACGGCCGGGGTAGCCAGGGGAATGTCATGGGGAGTGTCGTTTCGGGACGCAGGTGGGAACACGGCTTTTTCGCGGCGATGGCGCTGGCCATGGCGGCTGCCGTCTATATCGGATTTCAGGACAGCTATTTTCGCGTCGGGCTGATCTTTGCCCATTTGCCGAGCCTGATGGTGCACATTCACGGTGCACTGTTCGTCGGCTGGATCGTGCTGCTCGTCGTGCAGATCACACTGGTCGCCAGTGGTCACATTCGCTGGCATCGGCAACTGGGCGTTATCGGCGCGGTGATGGCTCCACTCATGGTGATTGCTGGCACGGTCACGCTGATACTGGCGCTTCGCCGAAACGCGGTGCCGCGCATACCGCCGTCGGTGTTTTTTGCCGGCGACCTGTTACAGCTGATTGCCTTCGCGATCCTGGTGACGTGGGCACTGCGCAAGCGCAGGGAGCCGGCAGCCCACAAACGGCTGATGCTGTTTGCCACTATCGCGATATTGGCTCCCGCGGTGGATCGCTGGCCGTTCGCGTTCATGACGTCGATTCTGATGACGACAGCGATTATCACCGCCTTTCCTCTCGCTCTCGCCGCTTACGATTTGATCACGACGCGCCGCGTCCACTGGTCTACGCGCTGGGGATTAGTTCTTTACGTGTTGATGATCGTTGGAATCTTCGTGCTGCCCGCCTTGCCACCGTGGCAGGCATTGACCGCTTGGGTGATATCGCGGTGACCTAGTTAGCCTGCTAGCGGCATTGCTTCAACTGAGCACCGTAATTACGCGCAAGATTATCGACCACGTCAGCCGTCTGCAGCAGGTGGGCATCGTGCTTCCACTCGCCGCTGCGATAGCCGCCGATACCCTCGTGATAGGCGAGGTATAGGCCCCTCGGATCCCACTTCGAGATGCCCAGCTCCCGGTGGATGCGGTCGGTATACCAGCCGAGGAAATCGAGCGAGTTGTTCATATTCTTGCGGCTCTTGAACCAGCCGCTGTTTTCCTTTCGATACTCCTTCCATACCGGGTCCTGCGCCTGTGCATAGCCGTACGCGCTGGACCGACGCGGTAAAGGAATAAACAAAAAGTGCGGACGATCCGGGCGTGCCTTGCCGCGGAAGTCGGACTCGCGCTGCACGAAGGCCATCAGCACATTCACCGGCGTGCCCCAGCGCTTTTGTGCCGCCAGCGCATCGTGATACCAGCCTGGGTACTGGTCGAAGACCTGGCAGATGCTCTGGGTGTTGCGCGGTGGCACGGTGGTCGCGCACCCGCTCAACATCAGCAGGCCAAACACAAAAAGGATACAGCCCAGCTTTCTCATCATCGCGGCATCGAGCATTCTCTGATCCTGCTCGTAGGTTAGCAGCCGATCGCGTAAGCAGAGAGAACCGTTTGCAGGAAATAGGCGCGTTAGAACCAATAATCACCGACACAGCGACCATCGCGCGGCAGCGGCTCGAAAGTGTCGAGCCCGTCAAGACGCTCGATGGGAATGCGCGCGACCGCATCGGGCTCGGCCATGCGCAGATTGACGCCGATCCGAACGCGGCCGGACTCATCTGCTGAGCGACCTCGCCAGTAGGCTACGCAGCCGCACGCGGGGCAGAAATGGAAGGCGATTCCGCCACCGCGCCAATAGCTTTTCGTATGCCCTGAAATCCGAACGCCTTCGTTCTCGTGACCATACGCCCAGAGCGCTCCGTAACGGCGGCACACCGTGCAGTTGCACGCCGTCGCACTATCTGGCGTTCGTGCGAGATGCCACTGCACCGCGCCACAGTGACAGGAGCCCTCGATCATCGTCTGCTCCACCAAGGCCACTCCATTCTGACTGACGCGACACACGCGATTTATGCGCTCTTTATGCAGTGGAAAACGCGATCAGCGATCTCTTTGCCCAGGCACATCTTCTTCACCGAGCTTAACGAAAGCGGGCGCGAATATCGACGTGCCGTGACGAACACCTTGTGACACGCGGATGGCGTCGAAATATCTACCCCAACCTCTCGGGCGAGTTATCGCGGGTTGAGTACTGACCGTCCGCCGCGCCCCATAATTTCCTTGAAACGATAGAACTGAGCCAATGCATGACTGAATCGACTGAGATCAATTCGCCGGATTTTCCTGTTGCCGCGTCACCGCCCGCGGCCATCTCTTATACGGGTATCGATCATCCCGGTGAGGACATGTTCTTTGCGGCGGTGGAAATCACCCGCATGCCGATGACAGTGACCGACCCACATCGGCCGGACAACCCGGTGATTTTTGCCAACAAGGCATTTCTGCGGATGACCGGCTACGCGATGGATGAAATCGTTGGGCAGAACTGTCGCTTTCTGCAGGGCAAGGATACCGATGCCGAAGCCGTTGCCGGCATTCGCGCGGCCGTACAGCAGCGGCGCGAATACGCTACCGAAATTCTCAACTATCGTAAGGATGGCTCCACCTTCTGGAACGCGCTGTTTATTTCGCCGGTGTACGACAAGCAGGGCAACCTGGTTTATTTCTTTGCGTCGCAGCTCGACGTCAGTCGTCGCCGCGATGCCGAAGACGCGCTGCGGCAGTCGCAGAAAATGGAGGCGCTAGGCCAGCTCACCGGCGGGATTGCGCACGACTTCAACAATATTCTGCAGGTGCTTACCGGCTTTCTCGAAGGCATCGGGCATGGCGTCGATCGCCCCGAACTCGACCGGCCGAAACTGCATCGCCAGATCGACATCTGCCAAAAAGCGGTCGATCGCGCCGGCACGCTGACCAAACAGCTGCTGGCCTTTGCGCGCAAACAGCAGCTCGAAGGCCGCATGGTCAACGTCAACCATCTCATTACCAATATGCACGAGATGATGTCGCGTGCACTCGGTGATTCGGCCGAGCTGCAGATGGATCTTTTGCCTGATTTGTTGAACGCGCGCATCGACTCCACGCAGTGCGAAGTGGCCATGCTCAATATCGTCATCAACGCCCGCGACGCGATGGCCGGACGCGATGATCAGCTGATTCGCATCAAGACCGAAAACGTCAGCGTGATCCACGGCAAGGAGTACGAAAGCATCGATCTGAAACCTGGCAAATACGTGGTCATCGCCATCTCGGATAACGGTGCGGGCATGCCGGCGGAAATCAAAAAGCGCGTCATGGACCCGTTCTTTACCACGAAGGAAGAAGGTAAAGGCACAGGGCTGGGCCTGTCGATGGTGTATGGCTTTGCACGCCAGTCCGGCGGCACCGTGATGATCGATTCCGAGGAAAATGTCGGCACTACCGTGCGCTTGTTCTTTCCTGCCAGCGACGCTACAGAACATTCGTCCGCGTCCGCACTGAAGGAAAAGGTCGTGCCACACAGCGGCCGCGAGCACGTTCTCGTGGTGGAGGATCGCGAAGACGTGGCCGTGCTGGCCAGAGACATTCTTGAGGAATATGGCTACCGCGTCACCGTGGCAAACAATGCAGCCGATGCGCTGAATGCCATCGACACCGACCCGAATTTCGACCTGCTGTTCACCGACCTGATTATGCCCGGCGGCATGAACGGCGTGCTGCTGGCGCGCAAGGCCTGCCAGCGCATGCCCCGCCTCAAGGTATTGTTGACCACCGGTTATGCCGACTCGTCCATCGAGCGCACCGATGCGCGCGGCAGCGAGTTCGAAGTGATCCACAAGCCTTACGGCCGCGCCGAACTCGCGCGCAAGGTGAAGATCGTTCTGGGTGGTCACACGGGCGTGAGCTAAGAGGCCGCAGGCATTCGGTCGAACCCAGCCGGTCTCGCCGCGTCGACGACGCCGTAGCCGGCGCGACTTTACGGCACCGCCGGTGCGCGCGCCTCGTTGCGCCCTGGCACGGTGCCACGAAGCGCAGCCCGGACCACGGTATGGAGACCGCCTTCGCGACGCCGGGCACTCGCTTTCGTTTGGCGTCGGCGTACTATCCGCAAGCCACAATGGAACGGCCGATGGCCTTTCCAGGCTCAGGGACAAACAGGTACCGCCAACTTCAGGAGAGCGACTCATGCAGACCCGTATCCAGGGCACGGTGATGCCCGTGCTGGAAGTGCAGCTCGATCCCAACGACAGCGTCTTCGCCGAAAGCGGCGAGCTGTCTTGGATGACCGCATCGATCCAGATGACCACGCACACGCAGATGGGCGGCGGCGGCGGACTGATGGGCATGTTCAAGCGCGCGGTCGGCGGCGGCAGCTTCTTCATGACCGAATACCGCGCCGTGCAGCGGCCTGGTGAAGTCGCCTTCGCGACCAAGGTACCCGGGCATATCGTGCCGGTACCGGTGAGTCCTTCCAACGAGTACTTTGTGCATCGGCACGGTTTTCTCTGCGCCACGCCGCAGGTCACACTCGGCGTCGGCTTTCAGCAGTCGCTGGGTGCGGGTATCTTCGGCGGCGACGGTTTCCTGCTTCAGAAGATCGGCGGCAGCGGCACCGCCTGGCTGGAGCTCTCCGGCGAACTGATCCAGAAAAATCTGGCGCCCGGCGAAACCCTGCGCGTGCATCCGGGCCATGTCGGCGCGTTCCAGGCGTCGGTGAGTTTTCAGATCACCACGGTGCCCGGCATCAAGAACGCGATCTTCGGCGGCGACGGCATTTTTCTCGCGGCGCTCACCGGCCCCGGCACCGTCTGGTTGCAGACCCTGCCGATCTCCCGCCTCGCCCACCAGATCGCCGAATATCTGCCCAGCAGCGGTGGCGGTGGACGGGCGGCATCGGTCGGTATGGGCGGCGGTCTGCTCGGCGGCATCGTCGGCTCGATGCTCAACGGCAACGACAACTGAGCGGTTGTAAACACAGGCTGCATTACCAGGACCCCGACCGGGAGCAACCCTTACAAATCATTCTCGAC
>CAIKJM010000128.1 GCA_903827735.1 uncultured Rhodanobacter sp.
ACTCCGTGCCGGTCTCGTATTCGGAGTAGTGGTAATAGCGCGTGCCGGCGGTGGCCGTCAGGACATCGGGAATGATGTCATATGACAAGGAACCGAACGCTGCCTCCTGCTTGTAACCGCGCTTCGCATTTTCACCGAAAGCCGTGCCGGCGGGGAGCGTGACACCCGGAGAGGACTCCGCCACGGCGACGCAGGGGTTTCCACCGCCCAGGGCAGTGGCGAGGTTTTGCGGCGTACACGACGGAATCGTGATGTAGTTGAACCGCATGTGGTCGTCGATATTGAAGTCTTCGTAGTACAGACCGCCGATGGCGCGCAAGCGATAGTCTTCCGGTGTGCTGAACCGCAGCTCGTGGCTCTGATGCGTGCTGGTGACATGGTCGTTCCAATAGCCTTCCGGCGAATAGCAGGTCGGCTTGCCGGCGCTGGAAATCCCCGCCGAAGTACCGGTGCATTGGTAGTAGATGCCGCCCGCGCTGCGCGAATAGTTGGTGTAGTCCTGCTGCTCGCTGATGCGGCGATTGGTGTAGCCACCGGTGTAGACGACCGCGAGATCGCCGACCTGCCCGTTCAACGTCCAGGCGGTGTTGGTGTCATGGTCATTGTTCCAGGCCGGCACGAAGGCAGTGATCTGGTCAGTACCCAGTTTCTGGCCGTCTGCGCCGATCGGATACGTCGAGGCCTGCCCCTTGGCATCCAGATTCTGGTAGCTCTCGGCGATCAGCAGATTCCAGTTCTCGTTGATCTGCCACAGGCCGGACAGTCGCGCCCCCTGGGTATCAACCGGATTCCAGTTGTTCTGCGCTACGGAATAATTGTTGAAAGACGAGGTGCCACCGGCGGCGATGTAGGGAGCCATCACACCGCCACCATCGGTGGGCTGACGGGTGAATGTGCTCGGCACGTTGTCGATGTAACCGCCCTGATGATCGTTATAGATCACCCCACGCAGAGCGAACGTACCTGGAATGATGGGTAGATTCAGCACCACGTTCGCCGAATTGTTCGGAGCGCCGCCGCTGGTCACGCTCGTGCTGGCTTCGGCACTGCCGCTGACCTTGTCGAGGTTCGGCTTGTTAGTGATATAACGCACAGCGCCCGCTTCAGCGCCGCCGCCAAACAAGGTTCCCTGCGGACCTTCAAGCACTTCGACGCGTTCCATATCGACCATATAAATGTCGAGGTTGCGCGCCGGGAACTGCATGGACTGATCGTCCAGGTAGACGGCCACGTTCGGGAACGGTGCGATGGTCGCGCTGGACTGGTTGCCGAGGAAACCGGTGCTCAGGCCGCGCATGTAGATATTGCCCTGACCCGGACCGTTCGCGGCGAAGGTCACGTTGGGCAGGTATTTGATCAGGTCATTGAATGACGTCACGTTCAACTGCTGCAACGTGTTGCCGGTAAAGGCCTGAATCGTGATCGGTACCGACTGGATGTCCTGGGTAGTGTGCTGCGCGGTGACGTTGACCGTCTGTAGCGTGTTCGCGTTAGCCGGTGCTGCTGCGCTTGAGCTTGCCGCAGGCGGCGTAGCGTTGAGCGCAGCGACCGTTGGAGCGCTGTTGGGAGATGGCGTGTTGTCTTCAGCGGCATAGGACGCGCGACCTGCGACGAGCGCAGTAAGCACCGCAAAGGCGATTTTATTGACTTTCAAGGGTCTCTCCAGATGGTCTAAAGCGGCGTGTCACAACACAGCGAACTCAGCCGGCGACGGCGCAGACATCGACGCGGACTGCATACGCGGTTATGGACTCTTGGTTTGATCGAAAACGGGCAGCGGCAACTCGCGCGAAGCATCCTGGAGCGCGCACCAACGTCGCAAAGCTCCCAATAGAGACGAGATCTTGAAGTGTTCCCCTGGGCGCGCCCTGCGAATGACGGCAGGCTGCATTGCAACGGAATCTGATTGCGTGAATGTTGTGCGCATATTTCAATGCGGCTGCGCCCATGCAACAGGCAGGGCTACTTATCTAGTCGCGGTAAATTCATACGGTTTCTCCCCTCATTTGTGCTGCTTTATTGCGATACGAGTGAAAGACCTTGCGATCCTCATCGGGTTAGGAATATCTTTTTGCAGACGCATTGCGGATTTGGCCGAGACTTCTGGTTGGCGATGCGCAAACGGCCTCGATTGGCTTATCAGGAATCCTCAGCGAGCTGCTGAGGTCTGCGAAAAGGCCTACGAAGGTGGTAGCGTCATGGCGAGAACGCACGGTACCTTCTCCAGTCGTTCTTTCAGGACATGCCAGCGCTTGATGTCGCCCATCGAGCTTGTATCGCGCTACGGATGGTCTGAATTCCGCTGATTTGCCGCGAAAAAAACACAAAGGCGTTCAGCGGATGGCCCATCGAGAGCGCGTCAACGATGGATCTGACGGGGCTGTTTAGCAGTTCACCTTTTGTGCTTGCTGAAAAAGCTGGTTAAGCATCCGCCAGATCGACAGGCTGACCTAGACAACGCCACATCGCTGTCATCAAGCGACCACACCATGCGGACATCCCTTCGCGGTCTGTCCCATGCCTCTTACTTCCTGGTCCTCTGGCCCCTATCGCCATCGGATGGCGATCAACCTGCTTGCGGGCGGTGCCGCCTTTTTGGCGTACGCCTCGATGTATGCATTTCGCAAACCGTTTACCGCGGCAGAATTTGCCGGTCTGCATTTCGCTGGCGTGGACTACAAGGTCTGGCTGGTCATCGCCCAGGTCTTCGGCTACATGCTTAGCAAAGTGCGCGGCATCACCTGGATCGCCGCGATGCAACGAAACCATCGCGCCCGCGCGCTGGCCGGATTGATCGGTTTTTCGTGGCTTGCGCTGCTGGGTTTTGCGCTGATTCCCGCGCCGTGGAATATCGCCTGCCTGTTTCTCAATGGATTGCCGTTGGGGATGGTGTGGGGTGTGATATTCGGATACATCGAAGGCCGGCGCGGCACCGAACTGATGGGCGCTTTCATGTGCGCCAGCTTTATCGTGGCATCCGGCGTGGTGAAAACCGTGGGCAAGTATTTGATGCTGCGATACGGGGTCAGCGAATTCTGGATGCCGTTCGCCACCGGCATGGTCTTTGTGCCGCCGCTCTGTTTGGCGACGTGGGTACTCGAACGCCTGCCTGCGCCGAGCGCCGAGGATATGGCGGCCCGCAACGCCCGCACGCCGATGGACGCACAAAGTCGCCGCGCCTTTCTGGCCAAGTTTCTGCCTGCCGTGATCATGATCGTGATGGCATATATCGCACTGACCGTCATGCGCGATTTTCGCGACAATTTCGCGGCCGAGATCTGGGCCGACCTTGGCCGCGGCAATAGCGCGGCCGTATTCACCCAGACCGAAGTGCCGATCGCGATCGCCGTGCTGCTGATTACCGCGGGCACCATGGCGGTTCGCGACAATTTCAAGGCGCTGATGCTCAACCACGCGATGATCTTCGGTGGTTTCGCCATCGCTTTGACGACCACCTGGCTGCACGGCATGGGCCTGCTCGATCCCGTGTGGTGGGTGGGCGGCAGCGGCTTCGGCCTGTACCTCGCTTACGTGCCGTATAACTGCACGTTCTTCGAGCGCATGCTGGCCACCTTTCAGGTGGCTGGCAACGTCGGTTTCATCATGTATATCTCCGATGCCAGTGGATATATGGGCAGCGTCGCAATCATCCTGTTCAAGGAATTCAGCGGTGTGCATTTATCGTGGGCGGCGTTCTATGCCAGCGCCGTGGTCGCGCTATCGAGTATCGGCATGCTGATCACACTGGCCTCGGCGCTGTACTTCAAAGCAAAGACCCAGCGCGCTGACGTGCCGGGCGTATTGCCGACACTCGCCTAGTTGGTTTCAACAACGGTGTCCCGCATACCCTCGGCTCAGCCAGGTTGCTTGATAGCATTTAATAGGGCGGTTCCGGCGTCGATGAGGCTGCCATCGTTGGGGATCAACAGCGCATCGGCCGGTGCACAGTAGCCAGCGCGGCGGGCCAGACGCTCGGCAATCGATGCTTCGCTTTCGCGCCCGCGCGCGATCAGACGTGCGGCAATCGTCTCGGGGCTCGCGGTGATGACCACCGGCTGCAAAGCGGGGAACCGCGTGCGTGCCTGCGAATACGCATCGCGCGATCCGTTGACCAACACGTGGGCGCCACGCTTCAACCACTGCTGCACTTCGCGGCCGATGCCGTAATGAAGGCCATGTGCCTGCCAGGTCAGCGCGAAAAGGCCGCGCTCGGCGCGTAGGCGAAACTCCGCTTCGCTCAACGCCACATGATTTTCGCCGCCCGCATCGGCCGGTCGTGTGATGTAGCGATGCGCACAAAGCACATCGTGCGAGACACCGTGCGAGCGGACCCAGGCCAGAACGCTGTCTTTGCCCGCACCCGACGGCCCCATGACGTAATAGAGTCGCCCGTCTTTCACGGCGAACGCTCCGAACGCAGCGCGACGCGCTCCAGCAGTTCGAACGGGCTACCGGGGGAGGCCTCCCTGCAGATCGCCAACGCGTCGATGCGCGCGGGCGGCAAAGGCGCGACGCGCGGCTGCAGCCACCGACGCATGGCGAGCTCCTCCAGTTCGCCGGCAGGCGCCGCCAGCGTCAGGTGAAAGCGGTAGCGATCCAGCACATAGGGATAGCCGTGCTTTTGCAAAAGGGCCAGCTCATCCTTGTCCAAGCCGGCACTGCGGTGCTGCAGCGCTTCATCCGACAGCGACGCGCGAATGGGCCGCAGCTTATGCAGGCAAGCCGCAGCGAGCGCGCGTTCGGGGATACCGTCAACGAGGGGACGCAGCGATAGAAAGCCGGCGAGCCGATCCAGTCGCAGCGTCAATTCGAATGCGGCGAAGGTTTCCGCCAGCGCGGTAACCGCCGATCGCACGTCGCCATAGCTGGCTCCGCTTATCGGTGCGAACGGCGCATGGATGGTCGCGTGCCAGCCGTAACGACGGGCATCCGCCAACAGCACCTGGCGTCGTTCCGAGCTAATTCCGGGCAGAATGAGTGCTTCCGACAGCCACTCGCGGCCCAGGCGTCCCAACGCGGTATGGATGCCTGGACAATAATAAATCGCGTAGCGCATCAGTCGTTCGCCATCAGCACAAGTTGCACCCAGTCACCGGAGAACCGCGTAATGCCGTACTGCACCGGCACGCCGCGCGTATCAGCGTTGATGGATTGAACGTATAGTACCGGGCGGCTGGCCTGCTGCTTCATCAAGTGGGCGGTTTGCGCCTCGGGCAGCCGCGCCGAGACGCGGGTGTGCTTGCGCATGTAGTCGTTGACGCCCAATTCGCTGAGCGTTGCCGTTACCGATCGCGTGCGGCGGTAGATTTCCGGCAGGCCGGGAAAGCGTGCCGCGGGAAAATACGCCG